>JAZLHQ010000121.1:0-16839 GCA_045616925.1 Eubacteriales bacterium
GCCCGCAAGGACTGACGGCAGGAGCGAGCCGCCGGCAACGAGCTTCAGCTTGATGACGACGTCGGGATACTGCTTGTAGAAGTCGGAGTTGATCAGACCTCTGATGATGATCGCCTGGTCGCGGCCGAGGGTCGTCCAGACTTCGATGCACTCGTCGTCGTTGATCTCAAGGGTCGTGCCGAGCGTGTTGTAGTCGATGACAAAGCTGTTGAAGAACATCTGGATCTCAAACCACAGGGTCTGCCAGAAGTTGTCCTTTGCCTTGGGAAGCTTTGCGTCCACGGGCTGGACGATGATGTAGTCGAGTTCAAGCGGGGAGGACAGGGACGTGTTGAGCCACGTACCGAGGGTACCGAGGTTATCCTTCAGGTTGCCCATGTTCGCGGCGATCTTTTCTTCGTCGGAGCCCATACGCTCAAGCAGCTGCGCGACCTTGTCGAGCGTCTTCGCGTGAGAACCGGTCGTCTTGACCATCTTCGTGAAGTTCTCGGAGATCTCGTAAAGCTTGTTTGCCTGGACGAGCAGCTCGTCGATGTCGTCCGGCATGATGCGGTAGAAGCCGTAGTCCTGGTCCTTGTTCGGCGTTGCGCCGGTCAGCATCAGGAGTTTGATGTAAATACCGTTGACGGTGTTGATGGAGCTTTGGACTTCCTTCAGGATGGAAGCCATGTTGCCGAGGGAAGCCTCGAGTTCGATGACGTTCTTTCCTTTTTCAAGATAGATCTTGAACTCGGTGTCGCCGTCGGACAGTTTCGTGACCTGCCAATCGGAGTTGTAGTTGAACTGGCAGTTGTAAGCCTGTGCGAACGGGACCTTTGCCTGCTCGCCGTTTGCGAGCATGCTTGCGGTCGCGACGCGCAGGATACGGGACGAGAAGGTACCTTCGAGCTGGCTCTGACGGTAACGGAGCACGATGCTGTAAAATCCGCTCTCTTCAACGTCCACTTCGTAGCGGACCCACTGTCCCATCGAAGACCACTTGCTTCCGCCGTCGCCGCCGATGGAGTTCAGAAGCTGCGACTTGGAAAGCTGCGGCTCCGTGATCCAGGAGGTTCTGTCGGAGTTTGCGTAAATGGTGTTCTCACTCGTTGCGGCAGGGTATTCCGCCTGCAGCTTGTAGAAGCCGCTCTTTGCGTCGGCAGCGCCCTTCGATTCGCACTCCTTGATGTATTCGTCGTAGCTCATAAGCTCGGAATACGGGAAGATGACGATCTCGGAAAGGATCATGCCTTCGCGCTGTGCCTGCAGCTGGATCGTATTGACACCCTTCTTGAAGTAGAATTCAAACGGGGTCGAATAGTAGCCGGTCGAGTCGGTCGCCGTGTAGACGGACCACTCGTTGACCTGATCCTTCGCGGTCTTGGTCTCGTTTCCGCCGATGTCGTTGGCGTAAACGGGATATTTCGTAAGATCCTTGACGTCGGATTCGCCGAGGGTCTTGCCCGTCGTTACGAAGCGGAGCTCTTTGCGCTCGTTATCCGTCGAGGGCTCGAGAACTTCGAGTTTCTCGTTGACGAAGGAATAAACGATCTTACCTTCGTCGTTCATGTACTTGTAAACGACGTTTCCGTCAACGTCGGTCTGGAAGGTCGTGGCTTTGTCGGTCCAGACCTTCGAGAACTCCAGGAAACGTGCTTCCTGGAAAGGAGCCTGCTGGTTCAGGTAGAGCGTACGCTCGATCGGCGTGGTCTTTGCCTTTTCGCTCGTATCGGACGTATAACGGAAGGAGATCGCGTAGCGACCCTCTTCCATTTCGGGGGTCTTCCAGCCGACCGTACCGTCGCTCGGGAGGTACAGGCCGGAATCGGTGATGCCGTTGCGGTCCGTGATCTCGGTCTTGACGAGAGACGCGTTGAACTCGGCAAGCGCCGCCTGATACTCCTCATCGGTATCGTAGCTGGTTGCCGCAAGACCGGTCAGAGACGGGTCGTAGGCGATAACGTCGTCGCCTTTGATCACGTACGTCTGGGTCCCGCGGGGGATAGCTTCGTATCTGCTGTAATATTCGCTGTAATTGCTCGTGTTGAGCAGCTCTGCGAGCGACTGCGTCGTAAATCCGGCACCGGATTTAGAGGACGATGCGCTGACGGAGATGCCCGAAGGTACGACGAGCAGAAGGAATGCAAGAACGAAAGCCATCGATTTCGTAAATTTGTTGAAATGCATTTGATTCCTCCTAAGTGAGTCTGGTTCTTGAAAGTCGGATCCGCGCCGATTGGGGCGCCGGGGGATCCTCCCGCGCGGTTCCTGAGGTTCTGCGTTTGCAGCTGCTCCGAAATTCGCGATTTCGCGGCAAAATCTTCATTTATATTATATATAAAGAGAAACGCCGCCTGTACTCGATATGATACCATAGTTTTTTCGATTTGTCAACTGTCCTTTCCCTGCCTCAATTTCACAAAAATACCGTTTTCCGGGCAAAAAATCCCCTTATCCCGCTCGGTTTATTTTCTCCGCTCACACCGCTCCTTGTGTATCTTGCAAAACGACACGCGCGGTTGCGTGTAGTGGTAAATGTTATTTACGCAAAATAGGAGGTTTACGGCAAAGATCACACAAGATATGGGGAAACTGTGTCCGCACGAGGGTCATATTCTGATGCTGTTCATAATCGGGTAAATTCTCCTTACCATTCTGCGCAAATCTCCTCGTATGCGTCAAACGCCCTGTTTTTGTGCAACATCCACAATTTTAACACTTGATTTTTTACACATATACAAATTGCACAAATTATCGTCATTCCGGCGCGTCTGACGCGCCGGAACGCAGCTTTGTAAACAAAATTTGAATATTTCCGTCCTTCCCTTGACAAAATCCTATGGTTTTGCTATACTGTTTACGAACAAATGTTCTGCTTGCCCCGAATTCAAGTTTTCACCTTCACGTTTACCACCCAAAGAAAGGAAGAATCATGTCGGATCTGATTTGCCGGTTTGAATCCCTCCGTTCGGACAAGACGCTGCTTGATGCACAGCGTCTGGAGCTTGAGCGGCTGACGGATTATTACGGCGACGAAGATGCGCGCGTATTGAAACTGCGGGGATCCATCAAAGATCTGGAAGCAAAGCTTGCCGAAGCGCTCACGTATCTCGACCTGATGGTCGAGCGCGCGCCGAGCGCGAAGGAGGCGTGCCGGCTCTCTGATGAGAGGCTGTTTCTCACCTACCGTTATATGCAGGATATGACGATGGAGCAAACCGCCGAAGCCATGCACGTTAGCCGTGATACGGTCTACCGTATCCGCCGGCGTATCATCGGACGTTCACACGCAAGCGAAACAACTTTCTCACGAGAAACAAGTTTCTCACGAGAAACAAGTTTTGCCGACTGCGGCGTGATCGCCCGGTCTCGTTCGGGAGGCGCTGTGCCTCAAGCGCGCATTTAGCCGTTTTATCGAACGTCAAAAACCGCCTTCGGGCGGTTTTTTCGTGTTTTTTCGTTTTCTCTATTGACAAATCCGACTTTGTGCGTATAATATAAGTAACAGGACTCCCCGCACCTCTCAACGATGTGACCCAGGGGAGACGTTTTTGTTTTGAGGTAACAAAATGACAGAAGTCAAGCCGCACGCAATGATCGACGAGCAGGTCGAAAAATTGAAATCCCGCGGATGCGTGATCGGAAACGAAGAAAATTGCCGCTGCACGCTTGAGAATGTAAGTTACTACCGATTGAGCGCCTATTTTCTTCCGTTCATCACTCCCGACAACCGATACGTTGACGGGACGTCGTTTGAGAAAATATTTCGGATCTACTCCTTTGATCGAAAACTCCGCTCCCTACTTTTCTCTGCGATCGAAGAGATCGAAATATCTTTGCGCGCACGGTTTTCCTATTACCATTCGCAAAAATACGGTCCGCTCGGCTATTTATCTCCCGATAATTTCAACAATGCACACAATCCCGAAAAATTCGCTGCTTCGATCGCGCGCGAGATCGAAAGCAACAGCAAAACTCCTTTTGTGCGGCACCATTTGGATAAATATGACGGCAAATTCCCTTTATGGGCAGTCAGCGAATTGTTCACCTTCGGAATGCTGTCCTATTTTTACAACGATCTGGTAACGCAAGACAAAAAGGCGATCTTCGGACGTGCGTATAAAGACGCGGGCGGCTGGCTCAGATGCTGCACGGATCTGCGCAACATCTGCGCACACTACGGACGCCTGTACTATCGTATTTTTTCCGCAAAGCCCAGCGGGATTTCGGCTGATGAGCGAGAAAAAAGCCGTCTTTGGGGTGCAATCCTCGTTGTTAAAGCGCTTTATCCCTCAAAACCGCGTTGGAATTCCGAAGTCGTTCCCGCCATCAGCGCGCTCATCGAAGAATACAAAGAAGATATTTCACTGTATCATATAGCTTTTCCGGATGATTGGGAAGAGAAAATCAAGAATTAAAACCGCCTTCGGGCGGTTTTTTTCGTGTTTTCGTGAGCGGGGTGTACTCGGGGTGTACCGAAGGGTGTACAATGGCCGCAAAAGAGCATTTTTTTGCGCGTTTTTGTACGCTTTTCGCCGTATCTATTGACTTTTCCTTCCTTTTATGATAATATATATTAGATTATTATATTTTCTGCTAATGTGGAGGCTTTTATGAAAATCAATCTGCTCGCACCGAAATCTTCACCCGAATATACCGCGATCTCGCTCGTTCTGCCCGAGATCGGTTCCGAATTCGCCGACGACGGCGTCAAGCTCGCGCTCTTCAAGGGCAAGGGACTTGCCGTCGACAAGACCGGCAATAACGTTATGATCACTTACGATTCCATCTCTTCCCTGCTCCGCGCCGTTTCGATCCTCAAGCAGCACGAAGGCGAGGACAGATTCTCCGTGTCCGAGGAGCGCCGCCTCGATATGCTCGCTCCGATGCTCGACCAGTCGAGAAACGCCGTTCTGAAGCCCGATCAGCTGAAGCGCTTTATGCGCAAGATCGCACTGATGGGCTACACGGGCGTTATGCTCTACGTCGAGGACACCTACACCCTTGAAAAATACCCCTATTTCGGCCATCTGCGCGGCAGATACTCCGACGAAGAGCTCGCCGACCTCGACGGCTACGCCGCGAAGCTCGGTATGGAGCTGATCCCCGCGATCCAGACGCTCGCGCACGTCAACGCGCTCTTCCACTGGAGCGCATTCGGCAGATATCGCGACAACGCCGACATCCTGCTCTCCGACGACGACAAGGTCTACGAACTGATCCGCGAGATGATCTCGCACATGAGCCGCGTTCTGACGACCCGCCGCATCAACATCGGCATGGACGAAGCGCATATGCTCGGCAGAGGCGCACACACCGACAAATTCGGCTACGAGGAGCGCTCCGTCATTATGAAGCGCCATTTGAAGAAGGTCGTCGAGATCTGCCGCGAGTTCGGCTACGACTACCCGATGATGTGGAGCGATATGTTCTTCAGAATGGGCTCGCCCACCGGCAAATACTACGACCTCGACATGAACGTCACGGACGAGATCCGTTCGCAGGTCCCCGAGAACGTGACTCTCGTTTATTGGGACTACTATTCGATCGACAAGAACCGTTACGACACGATGCTCAAGAATCACGCCGCGTTCAAACGCAAATTCGCGTTCGCGGGCGGCGCCGCGTGCTGGTACGGCCTCGTTCCGCTGAACACCTGCTCCGCAGCTTCCGCGAAGATCGCGATGGACTGCGCGCTGAAAGCGGGCACGAAGGAAGTTTACGTCACGATGTGGGGCGACAACGGCGCGACCTGTTCGTTCTTCTCCGAATTCACGACTCTGCAGATCTACGCCGAGATCGCATACGGCGAAAAGACGAACCCGCAGTACGTCGAAGAGAGAATGGCTGCCTGCGCGAACGCAAATTACCGCGATTTCCTCTCCGTCGAGCAGATCTGCAATCTACCCGGCAGAACGGACTTCGGCGAAGCGCTCCGGAACCCGTGGCGCTATATGCTCTGGCAGGATCCGCTGCTCGGTCAGTTTGACCGTCATATTCCCGAAGGCGCGGGCGAGCATTTCGCAAAATGCGCGGCGTCCATGCACAGATGCGCGAAGCGCGCGGGTGAATACGAGTACGTCTTTGATTCCTACTCCGCGCTTTCGTCCGTTCTGGAGCTCAAAGCCGATCTCGGCAAGAATCTGCGCAGCGCTTACGAGGCGGGCGACAAGGAAAAACTCGCCGAATACGCCGACAAGATCATCCCGATGCTCCTGAAGCGCGTCGACAAGTTCTACGAAGCACTCAGAACGCAGTGGATGACCGAAAACCGCCCCGAGGGCTTTGACGTGCAGGACATCCGCTTCGGCGCGCTCAAGCAGCGTCTCACCGCAGCGATCGCGGCGATCAAGGAATACCTCTCCGGCAAGACCGAAAAGATCGCGGAATTTGAAAATCCCTGCCTCACGAGAAACGGCGTCGAGGAGTCCTTCCCCGGCTGCAACGTGTGGTCGAGCATCGCCACGGCGAACGTTCTCTGATCAAAACTCTTCATATTTATTATATAATACGTCATTTGGAGAAAAAATGTATCTTCTGAATCAAGAGCCTCTGAAAATGCTTCACTTTTTCGAGGATATTTCGAGGATCCCGCGCGGATCCGGCAACGAAAAGGGCATCGCCGATTTTCTGGAAGCGTTCGCCAAAGAGCGCAAGCTCTTTTACGTGCGCGACGGCGTCAACAACTTCTTTATCCGCAAACCGGCGAGTGCCGGATACGAAAACGTCCCCGCGATCATGCTGCAGGGGCACACGGATATGGTCTGCGAGAAAAACGCGGACGTTTCACACGATTTTGAGAAGGATCCGATCGCGCTCAAGGTCAAAAACGGCTGGCTTTACGCCGACGGCACGACCCTCGGCGGCGACGACGGTGCGGCTGTCGCCGCGATGCTCGCCGTACTCGACAGCGACGATCTTCAGCATCCCGAGCTCGAGTGTCTCTTCACCGTCGGTGAAGAGACCTCACTCGTCGGCGCCGCCGCGTTCGACTATTCGGTCGTCAACGCGCGCCGCATCCTCAATCTCGATACGGAAAAAGACGGCGAGGCGATCAATTCCTGCGCCGGAAGCACGGATCTTACGTTCAGAATCGATACGACGCGCGAGCCGATCCAAAGCCGCGCGCTGAAGATCACGGTCAAGGGGCTTGCCGGCGGGCATTCGGGCGCCGTCATCCACCTCCCGCGCGAAAACGCGATCCGCGTGATGGGAAATCTTCTCACCCGCGTCTGGGAGGACACACCGTTCCGCCTTCTTTCGATCGACGGCGGCAATAAGCGCAACGCGATCCCGCGCGAATGCGTCGCCGAGATCGAATGCCTCGACAAAGACGCCGAAACGCGCGCAAAAGAAATTTTGAAAACTTATTCGGCGCAGATCTCAAAGCGAAGCTGCTTTGACGACCGCAAATTCACCGTCCGCGTCGACAAAGGCTCCGTTTCGGGCACGATGATCTCCTACCGCGAAACGAGCCGCGTTCTGAGCGTTCTGACCCTCTCCCACAACGGCGTTTACCGCTTTATGCAGGACGGAAGCCGCTTCGTGCGCACGTCCGCGAGCATGGGCGTCCTCAAAACGATCGAAAACGCGGTCGAAGCGACCGTGATGGCGCGTTCCTCGTGCGAAGACGAGATAAAAGAGCTTCTTTTGACGTATAAACGTCTTTCAGAGGCGCTTGACGTCGGAATCTCGGTCGAAGAGGGCTCTCTCGGCTGGGATTTTGACCCCGAAAGCCGTCTTGCCGCCGATTATCTGCGCGTTTATACCGAACTTTTCGGAAAAGAATCGGATCCGAAGGTCGGACCGATCCACGCGGGTCTCGAATGCGGGATCATCGTATCCCGCCTCGGCAAGGGCTGCGACGCCCTCTCGATCGGACCCACGATCGAAAATATCCACACCCCCGGCGAGCGCCTCGATCTCGATTCCTGTGCGCGTTTCTGGAAACTACTTACGAAAATGATCGCTATTAAATAATGACGAAAGCGAAGAAATAACGGTATGCCGAAAAGAAAAAGCAAGAGAGATCTTCTCAAGCAGAACTCTGAAAATCAGAAAAAGAACCAATATATCAACAAAGCGGAACGCGAGCGCATCGCGCGCGAGCAGGAAGCCGCCGAAAGAGAGGCACAGCTGCCTCCGAAGGTCGCCGTCGAGACGATCGATATCTCGGCGAAGGGACTGCAGCACTCGGCAGCGATCCTGACGCTTGGAAACGGCTCCGAGGAGGAGACGCGCAAGTCGCTCGCCTCCTTCTATCGCTCCACCCTTCCCGAAGGCGCGGAGTTCGATCAGGACGCCTGCGATCGCTTCGTCGAAGAAAATATGGCGATGACCGTCGACGAAGAGAGCGGCGTCGCCGTCAACACCTACGTCGTTGACGACCGTCTCGTCTTCGTTTCGAAGGGAGACGTGCGCCTTTACGAAGAAGGCAAGCCTGCCGGCATCGACAAGCGCCTTTTTATGCCCGCCGCTAGAAAATCCGTGCGCGCGTACGAGGCGGAGCATTCCGGATCCCTCGGCAGATGCTATGCGAATACAAAATACACGCAGCCCGAAAAGGCGCGTGAAGAGGCGGCAAACGAGCCTGTTGCAGACGAAAAGAAGGCCGAAGAGCCGGTCGCTGCGGCAATCCCGCAGGAAAATCGGGAAGAGCCGGCTGCCGAGGGAAATAAGGTCGAAGAACCCGTCGCAGAACAGCAGCCGCAGGAAGAAGAAAATCCCGCGCCCGAAGAAAATAAAGAGGAAGCTCAGAGCGCTCCCGAAAACGGCGACGCCGAGAAATATTCCGATTACAGCCTGCAGATCGGCGGCGAAACGATCACCGCAAAGGTCGTCGCGCTCGATCCGAGCGCCACTCCGGAATCGAGAGAGGACGTTCTGAACGACTTTTACTTTACCGTCCATTCGGGCAGCGATATCAACGTCGACGAACTCAACGCCTTCGTCGACGCGGGCGCACACACCCTCACGAAAGTCGAAGGACTCGGCATAGGCGTCGGCGCCGCCAAGATCGGCGACACCTACGCCCTCGTTTTTGACGGTGATTTCACGAAGGAAGGCATCGACGCCGAACGTCTCGGCGAGGTCGTGCGCGAGAGAATGGAAACGCTCGTCGGATACGAGCGCCCGGCGGAAAAGACGGAAATCCCGGCCCCCGTCTATCATTTTTCGCTGAACGATACGGTCGGTGAAGACGCGCTCAACGCAAATATCTTCGTCCTCGACCCGAATATGTCGAACGCGGAGACGCGCAACGCCCTCACGGACTTCTATTACTCCCTGACCCCGAAGGATCAGACCGTCTCACAGGATACGATCGACAGATTTATCCTCGACTGCGCAAATTTAACGCCCGTCGACGGTGTGGGCGTCGGCGCACAGATGATCGGCGACACGTACGCCGTCGTGATGACGGGCGACGTCTATAAGGACGCGTCGAAAACCGAACTCGACACACAGAAGATCTACGACACCGTCCATCAGCGCCTCGAAGTCCTGCACGCACTGAATCTCGAAGCGGAAAAGGCGAAAGCCGCCGAAGACGCCGACCGCAAGAAGGCGGAAGAGCTTCAGAATCAGCAGAATCTGCAGAATCAGCAGGCAGATCAGGCGCAGGAGCAGCAGAAACTGCAGGAAGATATCCAAAAAGCCGGCGAAAAGCTCGCCGGAAATCCCTTCCCCGACGGACTCGACTTCGATTTCGAAGGCAGACAGTATCACACGTCCCTCTGCGCTATCAAGGGGCAGACACCCGAAGAGCGCCGCAAAGAGATCGAAGGCTTCTACCGCAAGGCGCACGAGGACGGCGCCGTTGACGAGAAGAAACTCGGCAGCTTCATGGACTCTGCGGAGGCGCTCACGGTCAAGGATGGCGAAAAGACAGCCGTCATCGCGATCCGCGACGGCGACAAGATCCACGTCATCGTCAAGGGCGACTTCTATCGGCGCGAAAACGGCGAGATCGTCGGATACGACACCGAGCTGCTTCAGAAACTCGCCGGTGAGAGCATTCAGAAGCTCCACGAGCGCGAACGCGCGCAGGAAAAAGCCCTGCCCGTCAACCACAAGATCCCGATGCCGGGCGGAAAATTCGAAAAAGCGGACTTCTTCGTCCTCAACGAGAACGATCCCGAGGCACAGAAGGAAGCTTTGCGCGAATTTTACCGCAAAGAGCTCCCGAAAGGACGCGAGGCGACCGAAGCAGAGCTTGACAAGTTCGTCAGCGACGCGATGAACGTCAGAATCGACGAATCGACCGGCGCCGGCGTCAAGGGACTCCTCGTCGGCGACAAAAAGGTGATGATCCTCAGCGGCGACGTCTACAAGCGCGAAAACGACAAGGTCGCCTACGATTATCACAAGCTGACCCCCGCGATCCGCAAAGAAGCGGAATCGCTCACGCGCGAGCTCGATGAGAGAGAGGCGCACTCCGTGCGCACGGTCCACGTGCAGGTCGGAAACAAGCTCATCCCCTCGAAAGTGTTCTACGACGATCCCGCGAGAACGCCCGCCGAACGCGAAGCGGCGCTCAGGGACTTCTATAAATCGCTTGCCCCCGCCGACAAGCCCGTTTC
This sequence comes from Eubacteriales bacterium, assembly GCA_045616925.1. Classification (GTDB taxonomy): domain Bacteria; phylum Bacillota; class Clostridia; order Oscillospirales; family CAG-272; genus JAZLHQ01. The sequence goes on from JAZLHQ010000121.1 coordinate 10,560, forward strand.
CGAAGAGGAAATGAGTCGATTTGCCCTCGACGCGATGACTCTTCCGAAGATCCCCGGCATCGACGCCGGCATCGGGATGCAGCAGATCGGCAACAATTACGCGTGCGTCGTCACCGGAAGCGTCCTCAAAGCGGACGGCAAGACGCTTGACGTCGACAAACTGATGCCGACGATGCGCGAGCGCATGCAGACGATCCGCGATCTTGCGAACGACGCGGCGGTCAACGCGCAGCGCATCTCGGTCAAGACTCCCTCGAACGAGTACGTCCCCGCGAAAGTCTTCGCAATCGACCCGAATCTGTCGTTCGCCGACAGACGCCAGGCGCTCATGGACTATTATTTCTCGAATCTGCCCGAAGGGCAGACGGTGTCCGAGGCGGACGTCGGCAAATTCGTCTACGAAGCGACGCATCTTGCGGAGATCGACGGCGTAAACGCAGGCGTCGGTCTTCAGAAGATCGGCGATCATTACGCCTACGTCGTCAGCGGCAACGTCTTCAAAGAGGACGGCAAAACGGTCGACGTCGACAAACTGATGCCCTCGATGCAGGACCGTATGCAGGAGCTTCGCGCCCGTGAGCGCGACGAAGCGCTTAACGTACAGAAAGTAACGGTTGAGTCAGCGCCGCGCGAAAAGCAAACGGCAAAAGTCTTCGCGATCAGCCCCTCCATGACGACTGCCGAAAAGGTGAGCGCCCTCTCCGAATTCTACCGTGCGAATCTGCCCGCGGGGCAGAGCGCGCCGGAGGAAGTCGTCAGCCGCTTCGCCCTCGACGCGATGAATCTTGAGAACGTCAACGGCGTCGGCATCGGTCTGCAGAACGTCGGCGGCAACTACGCCTACGTCGTCAGCGGCGACGTCTTCAAAAAAGACGGAAAAACGGTCGATTTCGACAAACTGATGCCCGAAATGACCTCTCGTATGCAGACGCTGCGCGAGCTTGAGCGCGACGAAGCCCTTAACGTGCAGTACGCGTCCGTCAGAGGCGACGGAAACGAAAGACGCACCGTGAAGATCTTCGCGGTCGACCCGAACAAGTCGACCGCCGAGAACGAGCGTGCGCTCGCGGAATTTTACAGATCGAACCGCCCCGAAGGGCAGGCGGCGCTGCGCGGCGCCGTCGACCGCTTCGTGCTTGACGCGATGGATCTCGTGCCCGTCGACGGCTTAAATGGAGGCGTCGGTCTTCAGAAGATCGGCGGCCGTTACGCCTGCGTCGTCAGCGGCGACGTCTTCAAGGAGGACGGCAGGACCGTCGACCTCGACAAGCTGATGCCCACGATCGAAAGCCGTATGCAGACGATGATCGAGCTCGAAAAGAACGTCGAGATCGACCTCGAAAAGGAATTTTCGGAAGACAAACTCGACGAAATGCTCGAAAACCGCGAGGCGCCGGACATGAAGATCGAGAAGGACGACGTATTTATCTTCAATCCGAAGGAAAAGGAGATCGACCTCGACACGTCCATCTCGGACAATGATCTCGACACTCTGCTCGGCGGCTTTATGTGGGAGAGCAGACGGAACAAGATCCTCGACAAGGGCAGACACAAGGCTCCGGAAGTTGTCGAAGAGGAAGCCCCGGTCGAACAGAACGATCAGAACGATCAGAACGGACAGAACGGACAAGGCGACCAAAACGCCGAGGTCGAGCAAAACGCTCCGATTGAGCAGAATCCTCAAGTTGAGCAGCCTCAAAACGAGGTGCAGCCCGAGCCCGTACCCGAGCCCGAGCCCGAAATCCCGGACAACCGGCAGACGGTCACCGTTTCCGTCGGCAATAAAGAGATCGAAGCGCATATTTTCGCGATCGACCCGAATCTGTCCCTTGCCGACAGACGGCAGGCGCTCGCCGACTACTACTGCTGGAACCTCCCCAAAGATCAGGCGGACGTTTCGCAGGACGTCGTGCAGCAGTTCCTTTACGACGCTACGCATCTGACGAACGTCGACGCCGTCAACGCCGGCGTCGGGCTTCAGAAGATCGGCGACAATTACGCCTACGTCGTGAGCGGCGACGTCTTCAAGGAAGACGGCAAGACGATCGACGTCGACAAGCTGATGCCCGCGATGCAGGACCGTATGCAGACCCTGCTCGGGATCGCCGACTACGAAAAAGATTTTTCGGAAGACAAACTCGACGAAATGCTCGAAAAACGCGAGGGCACGGAGCCCGACCTCGAATTCCTTGACGGCGACGTGATCATCGAAGAGCCGAAGCAGCCCGAGCCCGAAAAAGTCGAAGAGAAAGAAGATCCGAAAGAACCCGAACCCGAAAAGGTCGAAGAGAAGAAAGAACCCGTCGAGGAGCCCGTCAAAGAGCCCGTGGACGACCGCCTCTTCTACGAAGACGGCTCGGATTACCCGACGCTCAACGTTCCCGTCGATGACAAGATCATCCAAGCGAAGGTGTTCGTCGTCGACCCGACTCTCACGACGAGAAGAGAAAAAGAGAAGGAGCTGACGCTCCTCTACAAGTCGATGCTCCCCAAGGATCACGATCTGACCGTCGAAGAGCTCGAAAAGTTCCACAAGGACGCGAAGAAGCTGAATGAGTTCAAAGACATCAAGGCGAGCGTCGGCGCGTTCAGGATCGGCGACGGCTACGCGGTCGTTCTGGACGGAGACGTCTGCAAGCCGGACGGCGAGACGCTCGACGTCGACAAAGTGCTTCCCGCGATCAGCACCGAGATGCTGAAGCTTCCCGACTTCAAGCTCGAATTCGCTCCCGAAAAGGAGAACGAGCCCGCACTCTCAAGCGAAGAGTCGTTTGTAAAAGGACTCGACGAAGAAGCTGCGGATTACAGAAACTCCCCCGAGCAGAAACAGCTTTGGGACGACCTCTTCAAGCGTATCGAGGAGGACGAGCACGAGTTCGAAATCCCCGAGAAAGAGCCCGACGATCCCAAGAAAGTGAAAAAAGTCGAGATCGAAGTCATCGACGAAGGAAAAGAATCCGAAAAACAATCGGAACTTTGATTCCAAACGGCAAAACGACCCTTCAGACACCGTCTGAAGGGTCGTTTTTGCGTTATTTAAGCGAATCTTTCCGGAAACGCCGCGGCGAGCGCGTCGTAAAGCGCCTTCGTCTTATTGTAATTGTCGAGCGCGTTGAACGCGCTCGTCGCCGCCTCGCCCGCCTTGAGCGAGGCGCGCTCCGCCGCCGCTTCCTCGATCTCGAGCCACTCCGACGCCTCCGCGAAAAGGTGCGCGTAACGGTCGTAGCCGTAGACGCCGTCCTCTTTTTTCAATTTGCAGAAGGTCTCGTCCTCGTCGCCGCCCGTTATGAAATAGAGATACCCGTCCTCGTAGGCGTCCTCCGCGCTTCCGCTTTCGCACGTGTCGTCTGCGAAACGGAATTTCTCCCCGTCGAAGACGGGCGGATACTTGTAAAACGAGAAATTCGTCGAGTCTTCCGCGTAAAACGTCTGCCAAAAGGGGTCGTTATCGTCCTGCCAGACGGTCAGAACGCGGCTGTGGACAGCGCTTTCAAGCTCCTTGATGAGCCCCAAAACCTTGTAGATCGGCTCCGCCGACTCCGGCGAGACGACCGATCCCACCGGCGCCGAGCTTTCCTCGATGACGATGAAGAACGTCGCCGTGCCGATCTGCGAAGTCCCGTCGTAATAAAGAATATCTGCGCGCGCGACGCCCGGGTCGGACAGGGCGTTCGCGGGCAGGAGCGCGTACGTGCCTCCGCTCTCGACGGTGCAGTCCGTGACGACCGACGTATCGTCGGGCTTCGTCACGCGCAGGAGCGCGGCCGCCGCACCGGGCAGCCAGTTTACGCCGTTTTTCTGCGGAATGACCTTGATATAGCGGCTTCCCGCGTCGTTTTGTTTACAATGAACGGTCTTGAAGCCCGGCACGGCGTCAAGATCGAGCGTGATTTCCGCGCAGATCGCGCAATTCGGGATTTGGAATGCCATTTTTATTACCTCTCTCAAAAAAATTTTAATAAAGCCTCCGGCGCTTTTTTCGAGCGTATTATACTCCCCCTTCGGCGTATGAAACAGTAGCAAAAGGTATTAAAAGGTATTATTATTTTGTTTTCCGCCTTGTCCTTTCGCCACGCAAGTCTCCCTACGGTGACATTGTTCGGGCCTACACCGTAGAGGTCGGCGCCAAGCGCAAAGCGCGCGACGGTCCGCTCCCCGACGACCCGCCTTTGTGCAAACCATCCAAAAAATGAACGAAAATTTAATGTATTGTCACAAAAATTTACGTATATTATTGACATTTCAAAAATTCGTGTTATAATGGATTTGAAGAAGACTCAAAAAGTCTAAATTTTTTAGGAGGACATATCATGAAAAAGTTCACAGCACTTCTTCTCACGGCTGCTATGGTCGTTACGATGTTCGTCGTAGCACCTTTCGCAGTCAGCGCTGCCGATGCAATCGGCGCGAAAGACGCTGGCAAGGCTTCCGGCACGCCCGAAGGCACTGCTATCACCGCTTGGACCGACATCACTGATCTCACCGGTAAGTACTATCTGACCGCTGACATCACCGCCGGCTCCACCCTCGGCGAGTTCAAGGGAACGCTCGACGGAAACGGCAAGACCATCACGGCTACCGCTCCTCTGTTCGAGACCCTGACCGGCGCCACCATCAAGAACCTGACCGTTAATTCTACGGCCACCGCTCCGAGCTCCCTCGAAGCAAAGGACCCCGACAATAACGCCAGCTCCGCTCTCGGCGCTCTCGCAGTTCTGGGTTCTGACGTTACGATCTCCAACGTCAAGGCAAACGTCAACTTTGTCGTCACTGAATGCACGAACAAGGCAATCGTTTCCGGTATGATCGGTAACATCACCGCCGGCGCAGCTTCCTTCGAGAACTGCGAAGTCACCGGTAAGATCGAGTCCAAGGACTACGCGAACGGCTTTGCTCTCGTCGTAGGCGGAACCACCGTCACCGTAACGAACTGCACCAACGCTGCAGAAGTTATCGGTCATGGCAACAAGACCTCCGGTTTCTTCGGCGACACCCGCTGCTCTTCGGCGATCTTCACGAACTGCCTCAACTCCGGTAAGCTGACCGTTGTTTCCAACTCCGGTGCATACGTCGGCTACGCAGCAGGCGCTGTTACGATCACCAACTCTAAGAACACCGGCAACATCGCGATCGATGAAGCATACACCAACAACAGCTGCGTCGGCGGTTTCGTCGGCAAGAGCAACGGCAACCTTGAAATCACGGATTGCACCAACTCCGGTAACATCACGTATCCTCTCGGCGAATCCGCACCTGCTCCCGGCGGCGAAAACGCTACCGGCGGTATCGTCGGAACCAAGAGAAACGGCGGCACTCTGACCATCGAAAACTGCACCAACTCCGGTAACATCAACAAGAAGGGTGCTAACGCCGGCGGTATCATCGGCGACATCCTCAAGTGCGGCGGCGCAATCGTCATCAAGGACTGCAAGAACACCGGTAGTGTCACCACCACCCAGAGCCGTCCCGCAGGTATCGTTGCCTGCCTCGATGGCGATACCAGCAGCCCCAGCATCCTCATCACGAACTGCACCAACTCCGGCGCTATCACCTGCACCGATCCCGCCAAGGACTGCGCAGCAGGTATCATCGCATACCCGAACGCAAACCTCAAGGCTGATCCCTGCACGTTCGAAATCTCCAACTGCACCAACACCGGCGCTATTGACGGCGGTAAGGACAAGGCAGGCGGCGTCATCGGTTACGTCAACCTCACCGGCGCTGCTAACGCAACGTTCACCATTAAGGACTGCACCAACAAGGGCACCGTTACCTCAAAGGATTCCAACTGCATCGCAGGTATCTGCGGACAGTTCAAGGCTAACTGCGACGGTAAGCTGACCACCACCATGACGAACTGCGACAACTCCGGCGTTGTCACGCAGACCTCTGCTACCGTTGAAGCTCGTACCGCAGGTATCATCGGTAACCTCGAATACGGCTCCGGCAAGGCTCTTACCGGCAAGTTCGTCATTGACGGCTGCGACAACAAGGCTGACGTCAACGCTGCAGGTTACAGCGCAATCGCAGGTATCGTTGCAAGAACCGTTGCAATCGCTACCGCTCCCGTTGAGATCAAGAACTGCTACAACTCCGGCACGCTGACCGATACCGACACGAACGGCATCATGGGCGCTGACGGTTTGACTCCCGACGAAACGAAGGTTTCCGCATTCTACGGCGTAGCTCCCGAAGCTGAAAACCTCACGATCACCTCTTCTGCTTGCAAGCATCAGGCTCTCTGCTCCGCTCCTACGGAGTGCATCCTCTGCCATGCAAC
>JAZLHQ010000122.1:0-15480 GCA_045616925.1 Eubacteriales bacterium
ATTTTAATAGCATCAAATTTTAGATGATTTATTGTTTTGATTGTTTCTATCATGTCATCTTTTGTCTCATATGGAAGGCCGTTGATGATATGCACGCAGACGTCGATACCCTTGAGTTTTTCGTAACCTTCGAGAAAATCCGCGAAGGAATGGCAGCGGTTGATGCGCTCCGCCGTCTCGTCGTGAACGCTCTGGAGTCCGAGTTCGACGGTCAGTGCCGTGCGCGTTGAAAGCTCGTGCAGATAGTCCGCGCACGCGTCGGAAATGCAGTCCGCGCGCGTCGCGATATTGAGTCCGACGACGTCCGGATGCCGCAAAGCCTCCTCAAAATGCTCTTTCAGAACGCTTAAAGGCGCATACGTGTTCGTATGCGCCTGAAAATACGCGATGCACTTGGCGTCCTGCCACTTGCGCCGCTCAAGCGAAAGACCCTCGTCGATCTGCTCCGTGACGGAAAGCTTTGCGCTCGGCGCGAAGTCGCCGGAGCCGCGGCTCGAACAGTAGATGCACCCGCCCGTGCCCTTCGTTCCGTCGATGTTCGGACAGGTGCAGCCCATATCGATCGTCGCCTTGCAGACCTTCGCGCCGAAGCGGCGCCGGAGGTCGTAATCGTACGTGTGATAGCGTTTGTTGGAATCTGTATATTCAAACGGATTTTGCATAAATATTCCTTATTCTTCGCGTTCAGCGGTTGGAAATATAGGGATTTCCGGAGCCCGTGCTTTCAAGCTCGACCGTGCCTTTGTAGGTGAAATAGTTCTTGATCCCGAGATTTTTGAGGCGTTTTTTGAGCGTCTTATCGCAGCCCTCGTCGTCGGAAGTGGAACTTACCGTGCAGAGCGGCGCTGCCTCATCGAGCAGTTTTCCGAGCGAATCGTTGTATTCGCACGAATGGTGTGGAAGCTTGATCAGCGTCATTTTTGAAATCTCGTGCGTATCAAGGTAGTAGGAAACGCGCTTTTCGAGGGCGTCGCCCGTGAAAAGATAGGTTTCCGAGCCGTATCTGAGCGTGAGCATCAGCGAATTTTCGTTGTCGTCTTCGGGATCGATCCCCGCGGCAGGCTGGATCTCGAGCGATCCTTTGCCGAATTCCCGCGTTTCGCTCGTTGTGATGCGCTTGAGCGCGGAATTTGCCGCCGCGCATTTGCGCACTTCTTTGAAAAGATCCGTATCGTCGTCGTAAATCGGTCCCACTACTTCCGCGACGTAATAGGTCGTCAGGATTTCGCACGCGGAGCCGATGTGGTCGCGGTCGTAATGCGTGAGAACGAGAAGGTCGATCCGCCCGATGCCGAGCGCGTTGAGCTCCGATTCGATCGTCAGTGTCGAATTCGGGAGTCCCGCGTCGATGAGAACGACCGCGCCGTCGATCACGACGAGGATCGCGTCCGCCTTTCCGACGTTCAGAAAGCGGATATACAGCCTGCCGTTTTCAAGATTCATTTCACTGTTGTCAAAGGCGTGAACGAGCCCGTTTTCCTTCGGGCGCTCATCCTGCCCGACGCGCGAGCAGGAGCCCAGAATCATCGTCGCGAGCAAAACGAGCGCAATAATCGCAAGAATACTTTTTTTCACGTTATTATCGTTCTTTCGTCATATTTTGCGGGAATAAGCAAAGGGAGCTGCGCGCGGCAGCTCCCTTTTGGTTCTGAAAGAAGTCCGTCAGCTCAGTGCAGGATGCATCTTTCGGTGTCTTTATCAAAGATATGAAGTCTTGCGACGTCAAGACCGATCTTGACGTTATCGCCGGATCTCGAGGTGGATCTCGGGGAGACGCGCGCGGTCAGCGTGTTCTCTTCGGAGGTCAGGTACAGATAGATCTCCGCGCCCATCAGCTCGGTGACGTCGACGGTCGTGTCGATGACGGAGTCGGGGTTGTTCTCGATGAACGCCGCATCGTCATGCAGACACTCGGGACGGATACCGATAATGACTTCCTTGCCGATATAGTCCTTGAGCTCGGGAGCGTTTGCTTTCTCTGCGGGAAGCTTCACGCCGGTCTTCTCGCCCCAGCAGACATAAACGTCGCCGTTCTTCGGAACGAGAGTTGCGTTGACGAAGTTCATCTGAGGCGTTCCGATGAAGCCTGCGACGAAGAGGTTCGTCGGCAGATCGTAGAGGTTCTGAGGCGTATCGACCTGCTGGATGAGACCGTCCTTCATAACCACGATTCTCGTTGCCATCGTCATTGCCTCGACCTGGTCGTGGGTAACGTAAACGAACGTGGTGCCGAGTCTCTTGTCGATCTTGGTAAGCTCGGTTCTCATGGCTGCGCGGAGCTTTGCGTCCAGGTTGGAAAGCGGCTCGTCGAGAAGGAAGACCTTCGGGTTACGGACGATCGCACGGCCGAGTGCGACACGCTGCTTCTGACCACCGGACAGCTGCTTCGGCTTTCTGTCGAGCAGGTGGGTGATATCGAGGATCTTCGCTGCTTCTTCAACTTTACGCTTGATCTCTTCCTTCGGAACTTTACGAAGCTTCAGACCGAACGCCATGTTGTCGAAGACGGTCATGTGCGGATACAGAGCGTAGTTCTGGAACACCATCGCGATATCTCTGTCTTTCGGAGCGATGTCGTTGACGAGCTTATCACCGATGAAAAGTTCACCTTCCGTGATCTCTTCAAGACCTGCGATCATACGCAGCGTGGTGGTTTTGCCGCATCCGGAAGGACCGACGAAGATGATGAATTCCTTATCCTTGACTTCCAGGCAGAAGTCGGAGACAGCGGTAACGCCGCCGGGATATTTCTTGTACATATGTCTGAACGATAAGCTTGCCATGTAATAGCCTCCTGTTATTTTTGACGCACGCACATACGTTGCGACCATATTTCATTACGGGAACATTATATCAAAAAAATGTGAACATTTAAAGAGGGCAACTGTCCAAATTTTTTCTTTCATATTTGTGTAAACTGCACAAATATGTCAAAAACATCGCAATTTCGACTTTTTCTTCAAACGCGATTTTTATAATTTATTAGAATTTTCGACCGATTTCAGCGCGATTTCCTCGTCTTTCGTGAGATAACGCCATTCTCCCGGCTCAAGATCCGGGTCGAGCGCAAGCGGTCCGAACGTGATCCGCTCAAGCGCCGTGATCTGATTGTGCACGGCGCCCATCATCAGTTTGATCTGATGATACTTGCCTTCGGTGATCGTGATAACGCCCGATTTTTCGCTCTCGGGGCGCACCTTGCACGGCGCCGTCACGTATCCGCCGATGTCGACGCCCTTTTCAAGCTGCGCGATATCGTCCCCCGACAGCGGAAATTTGACCGAAAAGCGGTAAGATTTTGCGACGTGGCTTTTGGGCGCCAGAAGGCGGTGCGAGAGCTGACCGTCGTCGGTCAGAAGTATCAGTCCCGTCGTGTTTTTGTCGAGTCTTCCGCTCGGGAAGAGTCCCCTGCGCTGAAGCTCCGGCGAGAGAAGATCGACGACCGTCTTGTCGCCGTCGTGCTTGTCCTCCGTTGCGCTCACGACGCCCGTCGGCTTATTGAGCATCACGTAGACGAACTCGCGGTAGACGATCTTTTGTCCTCTGAAAACGATCTCGTCCGTTTCGGGATCGATCTGCGTATCGGGTGCCTTCACGGCACGTCCGTTGACCGTAACGGCGCCGCCTTTCGCGGCGCTCTGCGCTTCCCTGCGCGAGCAGACCCCCGCTGCGGTCAGAAATTTATCCAGCCTCAGCTTTCCCAATTCCATTTCACTTCCTTATAATAGTCAATGCTTCAGGACTTCGACGAACCAAAGGAGCGCCGCAAGTCCGATCGCCGTCATCGACGACATACCGATCAGAAATTCGCGCAAAGGATCACCCCCTGCGAAAGTATGCCCCGATCGGGCGGTTTTATGTTTATTTCGCGAAATAACGCGCGGCGGCGCGTTTTTTTGATTTTTTTGAGCGGACGTTCCCCGCGCGTTTCCGAAGACAGAAAAGGGCGGGCAGTAATATTGCCGCCGTGAGCGCCGCGATCGCGGGCGCCGACGGCGAAAAATCGCCCGTCATAAGTCCCGCGGCGAGAACGGTCAGAGCGAAAACCGCGCCCGCCAAAAATCCCTCTCCGACGCCGAAGCGTCCGATCAGAGAAGACAGGAGCGCAAGGCAAACGCCTGCCGACAGCAGTGCCGAGACGCCGGCGATCTGCGCCGCTTTCGCGGGATCTGCGGCGTCTTTTGACAAAAACGCAAGAAGCGCAAGCACGACTATCCCGAAAAGATGCGAGAGCGGCACGAAGACGAGCAGATTTTTGAGCGTTTTCATAAAAATCCTCCGAATACGATCTGTTCTGATTGTATTCGGGGGATTTTCCGATTATGCCTTATTTCTTTTTCTTTGCGAAAAGACCCTTCTTTTCGGTCTTTTCTTCGGCGGGAGCCTCGGCAGCTGCCTCTGCGGGCTTCTCTTCTTCCTTCTCGGGAAGGTTGATCTGATAGCCGTTCTTGGCGGACGCCGGAACGTCGACGCAGCGGATCGCGCTTCTCAGAAAGCGGATTCTCGTCTTGTCCTTGCCGGTCTCGATCATGACGGTCTCGTCCTTGATGCTGATGATCTCGCCGATGATGCCGCCGATCGTCGTCACTTCGTCGCCGACCTGCAGATTATCGCGCATCTGACTGACTTCCTTCTCCTGCTTCTTCTGCGGACGGATGATGAGGAAGTAGAGTACGACGAACATCAGAACGAGCATTCCGATCGTCAGAAGTCCCGACGGATCCGAAGCTGCTGCTTTGAAAAATACGTTCATTGGAGTAATTCCCTTTCTTTTGATCTTTTACCCGTTCAGTATAATACATTTCCGGGTGGTTTTCAAGAATATTTTGTAAATTTTCGTGCGTCAGCGGCGAATAAGTCCGCGTCTGACGGTCGGATGCGCGCTTTCGGTGCCGAAGCGGCGGCAGAATTCGCCCTTCAGGATCGCGCAGGTCTCGATATCGCGGTACTGCCCCTTGACGTACATCAGTTGTCTTGCGCAGCCCTCGTACTGCATCCCGAGCTTGTTCATCAGCGCGCGGGACGCTTCGTTGCCTTTCATACACTTTGCTTCCACTCGGTTGCAGTTGAGGTCGATGAAGGCAAAACGCGTCATCGCGAGCGCCGCTTCGAATCCGTACCCCTGCCGGTGGAAGGCGGGATTCAGGACGAATCCGATCTCCGCAACGCCGTCGCGCGTGTTGACGTGCGTGAGCCCGCAGGTGCCGATCATCTTGTTTTCGCTTTTCAGAACGACCGCCATTTCGTAGTAGCCGCCCGTATGGTAGCTTTTCTGGATGCTGTCGATGTAGGTGACAGCCTGCTCGGGGCGGATGTAGGACGTCCAGAGCAGATATTTCGTGACCTCCGGCTGACAGGAATATTCGTACATATCGGCAGCATCCTTCGGCTCGATCTGCCGGAGCAGGAGTCTGTCCGTTTCGATCTGCAGATGATGCGTAAAAAATTCGTTCGGATCAAGCATAATTCGTTTTTTCCTCCGAAAAACCGTCGTGGATCTCTTCTTCGTATATCATTATAGCAAGAATTCACAAATAATGCAATAAAAATTTTTGAAAATCAGTCTTTTTCGGTTGAAAAAATCGTCAAGGTATGGTATCATTTACAAGGCATACCCGAAAAGGCGCGCGCATATCTTCCTTTCGGAGGATTGCGTATGACAAAAAACGGAAAGAAAAACGAGAAACGAAGACGCGCGCTTCGCCGTCTGACCCCCGCGATCGCGGGGACTGCCGGATTTTCGGCGGGGACGGTTCTGTGCTTTCTCCTGCGGGACGAAATCGTTTCCGGCTTTGCAGGCATTTCCCTTCCAAAGACTTACGGCGACCCGGCGGCGCTCTTCGACGCGCTCGGAAGGCAGCTCGTCTTCTTCGTACTGACGGGTCTTTCGGCGCTCTCTATGTACGCGCTTGTTTTTCCATCGCTGCTTCTCTTTCTGCGCGCCGCCGAGGCGGCGTTCGCGTCTTTGGCGGTGATCTTTTCGGGAGCGCCCGCGTATTTCGCCGTTTTACAGACGCTGACGGGCGTCGGGATCTCGCTTTTGCTGTGCGCGTCGGCGCACCTCTCGGACTGCTTTTACCGGAAGGTCCCCCGAAAAAACGCCCGCATGATCGCCGACTATACCCTGCGGCAATTATATCTCGTCGGATGCGCGTCCGTTTTGTTTCTTCTGCGGGCGGCGCTCCTGACGTTCGGATAAAAACGGACAAAAACAAGGAAAGGAAGGTACCGCTTTGAACGGACCCTCGAACAACAAGGATCAGAATCAAAAAGACATTTACGTGGATCTCGACGCGATCGAAAGCGGAAGCGAGAAGGACGAGCCCTCCCGCAAAAAATCCGCGAAGAAGGACAAGAAGCCCTTCAATCTCTTCAATTTTTTCTACGGAAAAGAAGGTAAGGGCGTCGACGACAGGGATCTTGATCATCCGCGCGATTTTCTTTACTTCTTCACGATGACGGGCAGACACGCGTCCGAGCTTCTGACGCTGAACATCATGTACGTGCTCGGAAACTTCCCGATCTTCCTGATCCTGCTCTCTCTGAGCCGCAATCTCAACAAGAACGTGACCGCGCCCGCCAGCGCGCTGTTCGCGCCGATCTACGGAGCCGCCGCCTTCGGCGCCGGATCCCCCGCCGCTTCAGCCGCCTACGGCCTTTACGGCACGGCTTCCCACATGACCCTCTGGACGCCGCTTTCGATCGGCGTTCTGATCGCCGGCATCGTTCTTCTGCTCGTCACCTTCGGACCCGTCAGAACGGGCGTCACGTACCTTCTGCGCAATATGGTCAAGGGTGAGCCGCTCTTCATGTGGAACGATTTCTGGCACGCGATCAGAAAGAATCTGAAGCAGGAATTCGCGCTCGGTATCATGGATCTGCTCTTCGGCGGCGTCTCGGCGTACGCCATCTGGTTCTATCTCTCCAATCTGCGCCTCGATCCGAGCTTCGGCAACGGACTCATGTTCTCCCTCGGCATCGTCGTCTGCCTGCTCTGGATCACGATGCGCTTCTACACCTATCAGCTGATGATCACCTTCGATCTCAGAATGTTCCAGATCCTCAAGAACGCCCTCATCTTCTCGATGGTCGGCATCAAGCGCAATTTCCTCGCGCTGCTCGGCATCGCCGCGGTCGTGATCGTCAATCTGACGATCCTCGGACTCTATTTGCCGATCGGTATGATCCTGCCTCTGATGTTCACGATCTCGTTCACAGCCTTCATCGGGATCTACGCCGCGTGGCCGAAGATCAAGGAAATTATGATCGATCCCTATTACGACGAGGATGGAAATCCCCTTCCCGAGCCGAAAAAGCAGAACTGAGCCCTTCAAATGTTGCGGAATTGTAAATAATTCGCCCTTTCTCTTTATTTTCGCGCAAAAAAATGCTATAATTTATAAGTTGTTTCAGCAGAAATAACGGATAGAAAAACAAAGGAGTTCATCCCCATGAAAAAAACAGTAAGAATTGCCGCTCTTTTGCTCGCGGCAGCCGCTCTGCTCACCGTTTTCGCGGGCTGCAGCGCTTACAATCATCCGAAGAAATATCTGAACGTTCCGGATTACAAGAGCATCAAGATCACCAAGACCGAGCTTGAAGACAAGCTGAAGGAAGCGATCGATTCCGTCCTCGACGATATGCGCGAGCCGGATTACGTCGTCTGCGAGGACGCGGCAGCCGTTGCCGAGATCGGTGACGAAGTCAACATCACCTACGTCGGCACCGCGAAGGATCTGCCCGATCTCAGCGACGACATCAAGAAGGGTATGCGCAACGACGACCTCGAAGAGGGTTCCGACCTCGTTCTCGGATCCAAGTCCTTCATCACCGCTTACGAGTCCGACGATCCCGCGAAGGCAAACAAGGGATTTGAAGAGCAGCTCGTCGGCGCGAAGAAGGGCGACAAGGTCACCGTGACCGTCACCTTCCCGAGCAGCTACCAGACTGTCGAACTGCAGGACGCGGTCGTTGATTTCGAAGTCACCGTCAACTCGATCTCCAAACTGAAGCCTGTTGACAAGGAAGACAAGAAGACCGAAGTCGGCGTCAGCTTCACGTTCATTGATCCGCTCGCCGTCGATTTCGTTGAAAGCACCGACGCGGGCTACGCTCTCAAGAGCGGCGATAAGGTCGTCGTTTCCTTTGATGGCACCGTCAAGACTGCCGACGCGCAGCTCACCGACAGCGCGAAAGCCGCTCTCAAGGCGACCGACAAGGAGATCGTTCTCGGAAACGCTTCCGTCACGAAAGAATTCGACGAAGCGCTGATCGGTCAGAAGACCGGCGCATCTCTCACCGTCAAGGTCACCTTCCCCTCTGATTATTCCGACGTCAGCATGCGCGGCGTTGAAGTGGAATACGCCGTCACGATCGGCAAGATCTTCGAGAGCAAGGAAATCGGTCTCGGCGAATACGCGGAGAACACGAAGATCACCGTTGAGAACGAAAAGGTCGAAGGCGAGAAGAAAGACGTCGAATTCGACGAAGTATTCGGCAACAAGTCTCTGACCGTCAACTTTGCCGAGGACGACTACGCCGAGGCTGAAATCAACTGCTGGAAGCTTTCCGATTTCATGGACGAAATAAACGGCAAGGCTCTCTTCTACGAGTACACTTACCTCGTAAACGTTCCCGATGATCCCACCACTTACGGTCAGTACGCAAGCCTTTATATTCCCGTCACCGTGAAGATCGAATCCATCACGACCGAGCCCGAATGGAACGATGAGACCGTCAAGAAGTACGCCGACTACTACGGCGTCACCGATTTCGCGACCGTCGCCGAATTCACGGAGCTGCAGAATAAGAACGACAAGTGCGCGCTCGCTTACGAGCGGATCACCGAAGCGTTCACCGTCAAGAAGTATCCGAAGAAAGAGACCAACACTCTTTACAAGAACCAGCTCAAGTCCGATATCTGCACCGCGCTGAGCATTCAGGACATTTCCGCACTTTCCCAGAAGGAACTCGATCAGCTGATCGCCGCACAGCCGAATTTCGACTACGCGCAGGTGAAGGCAGACGCCCTCACGACGGTCAAGACCTCCGTCAAGGCGCGCCTCGTCAACGAATATCTGATCGACGAGTTCGGCATCAAGCTTTCCGGTAAGGAATACAAGGAAATGCTTCAGGAATACTACGATTCCTACTCTTACCAGTATATGATCTACTACCAGACCGCGATCGGAACGATCGACGACTTCGAGCTCATGATGGGCGGCAAGGAAAGCCTTGAATACACCTTCAAGGTCGACAAGCTCTACGATTACCTCGGCGAGCACTGCAACGAGATCGTCACGGTCGAGTAATTACGATAAGAACAAAAAAACGCTTCCCGCATGCGGAGTGTTCTAAAGGACACTCCGCAACGAAATAAATCCCTCTTTGGGATTTGTGAAATCGCTTCGCGGTGAAATCCGTCTGCGACGGGTGAAATGCGCTGCGGCGCGTGGGGGATTTATTTCATTTCACCGAAGCCGCAGGCTTCGATTTCACCCGAGGAAAGCCCTCGGATTTCACATTTGCCGTAAGGCAAATATTTCACTTAAAATACCAACTGAAAAGAAAAAACAGGCTCATTTTGATTGTCAGCCTGTTTTTATTTATAAGTGCGCACTTACTCACCACAAAGTGGTACTTGTGCTATAAAACTGTCCTTAAGAACAAGTCTCTCGCGGGAAGCGTTTTTTCTGTTTATTTGACTTATCTGACCTCTTTTTCGGTCATATAC
This sequence comes from Eubacteriales bacterium, assembly GCA_045616925.1. Taxonomy (GTDB): domain Bacteria; phylum Bacillota; class Clostridia; order Oscillospirales; family CAG-272; genus JAZLHQ01. Next base: position 9,734 of record JAZLHQ010000122.1, read on the forward strand.
GGCGTGTTCTGAAGCCCGATCGTCTTGAAATCATCGGGATTGTGACGGATGATGTAATCGATGTAGGACATCACCATTTCGGCGGTGACGACGTAGCCCATCGGATTCATGTGGTGTCTCAAATAGAAATTGTCTCTGAACTTTTGATCGTAGACGGGGCCGTATTTGCGAAGGTGGAGAACGTAGCAGTTGTCAAAAAATCCGGCAAGCTCGTAAAGACGCTTCTGATGCGCATCGCGGATCGCGATCCGCTCTTCGGACTCGTTTTCGTACTGGCGCGGCATCGTCATCAGGAAGAATTTCGCGAACGGATTGATCTTCTTGTAATGCTGGATGATCTGCGCGTAATATCCCGTGAAGGTCTTCGCGTTCTTCATATAGTTGTTCGTGTCGATATCGTCGAGCGTGCCGAGCTCCTGCTTCTGATTGACGAGATCGTTCACGCCGAGCGCGATGATATAGGCGCGGCACTTGAGCTCCGGCGCCCAGAATCCCTTCTCCCACGCGAATTCCTCGCAGTATTTCCACGCGGTCATACCGCCCTTCGAGAAGTTATAGACCTTGATGCCCGCCGTGCGCGCGATCACCTGTCCCCACGAATATCCGAACTCGTCGAGATATTTCGTCTTGCCGTCCTCGCCGACTGCCTCGAACTCGCCCGACGACAGACTGTCGCCTACGCAGCCGAGCGTGTCGAGGATCCTCACGAAGCCGCCGTTCACGGCGCGTTTGTCGAGCGGTTTTTCGTTTTCATCCGCGTAAAAATCGTTGATGTTGAAGTCCATTTTTATGAATCCTTCCTTACAGAATTATTTTTCCTTCTTCAATCCTTCTGAAATTGCCCGCTTTCAGTTCGTTTATCATATCCTGCACGTTCAGGAGACGTTTTTCAAACGCAAGGCCGGTCGTTCCGAGATTGTCGGGCTTGTGCAGGTCGCCGCCCGCGATCGCCGTAAGGCCGTATTTTTCGGCAAATGCGAGGGCGGGCAGATTGCGCTCCGGATCGTTTCCGCGGTTGTAGACCTCCACGCCGTCGACGAGCCGGGGATCCGGCTCCTCGTCGGGATCGGGGATGTAGTCGCGCACTCTGAAGGGGTGCGCGTAGGCGAGCCAGCCGCCGTTTTCGTGGACGAATCCCGAGATCTCGTCGATCGTCATGTCGATGAATCCGGGCGTTTTCAGAAACGCCTCGGGCGAAACGCCGTAGATCAGAACCTCTTTGCCGCGTCTGTACGATTCCTCGATGCCGAAAAAGACGTCGATCCCGTATTCTTTGCCGAGTTTTGCGCCTTTTTCCCAGTCGCGCGCGTATTCGCCGACGAAATATTCCCAGCCGAGCGAGCGGTCAAGTCCCGAATTGCCGTGGTAGAAGTGGTTGGTGACGGCAAATCCCGCCATTCCGACCTCCGCGGCTTTTCTGACCATTTCCTCCATCGTCGTTCTTGCGCACTTGCTGCACGGGAACGTGTGCAGGTGCATTTCGTATTTATAGTCAAACATATTTACGTCCTGCCTTTTCAAAATATTTATATGTATTTCATTTTTTCGGTGAGAACGCAGAACGTTTCGTAATATCTCTCACCGAAAACGCGCAGAGAGGGCGAATCGAAGTGCAGGATATCCTCGCGGCAGGTAAGCCCTTCGGCAGAGGCGACCCCGATGAGCGGATTCTTTTCCGCGAGCGCGTGGAAGACGCGGTTGAGTTCGGGCGTCAGACCGAAATTCTTGCGCTTAAGAAGATATGCGCCGAGCTCTCCGATCACGACCGGCACGGGATCAATGCCGAGTGCCCCGAAAAGACCGTCGATCATATAAAGGAACCTTTCTCCGTAGGTTTCGACCAGCTCGGGGTGCGTGACGTCCGCTTCGCCCTGATGCCAGAGAACGCCCTTCAGAACGGCGCTGCGCATCGCAAATCGCGTGTTGTTCACGGCGTTCTCGAAAAGGATCTCACCCGGCTGCCACAAATTCAGCGACGTTCCGCCGTCGGCGCACGGGATCAGTCCCACGCGTCTGCCCGTCTCTTCGTGATAGCGGAGCGCAAACGACGCCGCGAGTCCGACGCCCGAGCGGTATTTCCCGCTGAAGATCCCGCGATCGGGATTGATCGGCTCGCTCATGACCTGCCAGCGGCCGTTGCGGAGCATAAAAATATTCTTGTTTTCGATGGGCTCGACGACTCCGAAGTCTCCCCGCCCCGCCATATTGGACTGTCCGATCATCAGAAAACAATCCATATCGAAATTTGCGTCCATTTTTGCGATCCTTCCCTTCCGCCTACTTGTCGCCCTTGATTATATCACACCGGCAAAGAGATTGCAATAGGGCCTCGTCAAAATTTGCTTCGCAAAGGCGTTTCGGGTTGACATTTTTCCGAATTTGTGCTATATTCAAGTCAGAAATCAAATGACGGAGATAAGCTATGAAACAGTTTGATATTACTTATTTTCACGGTCCTTTTGCCGAATACATTGACAAACCCGAGGTCATCGCCGACGTCGCGGCGAGCGGGATGACGCTCGTTCCGCTGAACAGCCCGACAGAGGTCAACAAACGCGCGCTTCCCTTGCTCGACCGTTACGGGCTCCGTGCGCTCGTCAGCGACCCGAGGATCGACCGCGTTTACAGGGAAAACGACGTTCAGGGCGCGGACGCCGCGGTCAAGGAAGTCGTTGCAGACTACGCTTCGTTCAAAAATATTGTCGGCTGGGACGTCGTCGACGAGCCGGACGTTTCAAAATTTCCCGTTCTCGCCGCCATCGTCAACGCGTTCCGCCGGTACGCGCCCGACACCGATACCGTGATCAATCTGTTCCCCAACTACGCAACTCCCGCCCAGCTCGGCGCGAAGACTTATTCCGACTATCTCGAACTATTCGTGAATATCGTGCGCCCGCATTTCATCAGCTACGATCACTACCATTTTCTCGGCAGAGCGAACCGCAAAAAGATCGATCTGGAGGTCACGAACGAGCGCGAGCGCCTTATCCGTCTTTCCGCCGAGACGACCGAAAACCGCGGCGGATTCTTCGAAAATATCGAAGACGTCAGACGCGTTTCGCTGAAATACGGCATTGACGCGATGCTGATCGTCCTCCTCACCGAGCACGGCCCGTACCGCAACCTGACGCGCGGCGAGCTTTTGTGGGAGGTCAATATGTCCCTCGTCTACGGTCTTAAGCGGATCTCGTATTTCACCTACTGGGAGCCGTCGCACGACGACCACTGGCAATGGACGAACGCGATGTGTGACACCGCCGGCAACAAAATGCAGCACTATTTCGACGTCAAGTCCATCAACGCGGAGATCGGTCCCGCCGGACGTTATCTGTTCGATAAGAAATCCCTTGCGGTCTTCCACGTCGGAAAAGCGGAGTCCGGCTCCGAAAAATTCGACGGCTTCGGCGCGATCTCAATGATCGACGGCGAAAACGGCGTCGTCGGTTTCTTCGACGACGGATCCGTTTACCTCGTCAACCGCGATTTCATCAACGAAAACACGTTCGTTCTTCACACGAACAAGCCGTTTTCCGTACAGCAGCCCGACGGCACCTTTGCCGACGCCGTGAGCGGCGTCATCACCCTTCCCGCCGGCGCCGGATGCCTTATCAAGTTCTGATTTGACGCAAAAAAGCAGCCGCGCTTTTTGAGCGCGGCTGCTTTTTTTATCGGTACTTGCAAATTCGACCAAAATGTGTTATACTTATGATAGTCTCAGCAGGGTCACTGCGAGAACTGTCAAGAAGCTCAGCGATATTCCAACAGCAGCCTCTGTAGTTACTGCATATTATTGTCGGCCTGCACTTGTTGGTGCTTTGGGCACAGGGGTAGCAGTAGAAGCAACTCCGTAAAATACGTAATGAAAGGGTTAACTTATGCATTCTCCAAAAAAATCACCGATATTATTGGGATTAATTGTTGTTATTTTACTCATCGTTGGATTTGTAATATACATGTTAAACTATTCTTCTCCCAATGAATACTTTATTTTTCAAACCATTGATGAATGCGAACGATTGGTTTCCGCCGATCAGACCGACTCGATAGTTGAACGATATGTTTACCCTGAAAAAGATAAAAATCTCAAAAATATATCGTATAAATCATTTTTTGGAATGAACTTACATTCGAATGAATTGGAATATGAAATTTTTGCTTATGAATTTGTAGACTCCAATTCAGCATTAAAGTATTACATGAATGTAACTGGGCAAACCAGTTATGAAAAAGAACTTCCATTAGATGAGAGCTATGAAAATAAACGATTGAGTTCTTCCAAGGGAATGTCGTCATATAGGCTAATTGCTGTATATCAAAATAAAGCATATGTGATAGTTGCCCCCAAACAATATGAAGATATTATAAATAAAATGTTGGCCTCCACATTTTCTTTCCAAATATCATGAGTCACACTTGTCGATGATTTTTCAGCCGCACTTTCGGGTGCGGCTGTTTTTTTGCTGCAATTTATTCGAGTTCAAACGCGCCGGTGTAGAGCTGATAGTACGTGCCTTTATCGGCGATCAGCTTTTCGTGGCTGCCGCGCTCGATGATCCTGCCGTGGTCAAGCACCATGATGACGTCGGAATTCATGACCGTCGACAGACGGTGCGCGATCACGAAGACCGTTCTGCCCTCCATCAGCTTATCCATTCCGCGCTGCACGATCGCTTCGGTGCGCGTATCAATGGAAGAAGTCGCTTCGTCGAGGATCATGACGGGCGGATCCGCGACCGCCGCGCGCGCGATCGAGATGAGCTGACGCTGACCCTGCGAAAGGTTGGCGCCGTTGCTCGTCAGTTCGGTCTCGTAGCCCTGCGGCAGACGCGTGATGAAGTCGTCGGCGCCCGCGAGTTTTGCGGCGGCGATGCACTCTTCGTCGGTCGCGTCGAGCTTGCCGTAGCGGATATTATCCATTACGGTACCCGTAAAGAGGTTGGTATCCTGCAGAACGATGCCGAGAGAGCGTCTGAGATCCGCTTTTTTGATCTTGTTGACGTTGATGCCGTCGTAACGGATCTTGCCGTCGGCGATGTCGTAGAAGCGGTTGATGAGGTTCGTGATCGTCGTCTTGCCTGCGCCCGTCGCGCCGACGAACGCGACCTTCTGACCCGGTTTTGCGTAAACGCTCACGTCATGAAGCACCGGCTTGCCCTCGACGTAGGCGAAATCGACGTTTTCAAGGCACACGTCGCCCTCGAGGAGCTGGTACGTGACCGTGCCGTCGGCGGCGTGCGGATGCTTCCACGCCCAATGGCCGGTGTGTCCGGCGGTCTCAGTGATCTCACCGTTCTCGCCGATTCTGCAGTTGACGAGCGTGACGTAGCCGTCGTCCGCTTCGGGCTTCTGATCCATCAGATCGAAGATCCGCTCCGCGCCCGCCATTGCCATGACGATCGAGTTGATCTGCTGCGAGATCTGGTTCGTATTGCCCGTGAACTGCTTGGTCATCGAAAGGAAGGTCACGACCGTGCCGACCGTAATGACCGTATTGCCGTTGATGAATGCGTTGAGGGACGCGTTGTAGGCGCCCGAGACCATCAGAAGGCATCCCGCCATCACGATGATCGCGTAAAGCACGTTGCCGATGTTCATAATGATCGGTCCGAGCATATTCGCGTACGCGTTCGCGCGGTAGCTGTGTTCGTAGAGCTGATCGTTGATCTCGTCAAAGCCATCAATGCACTTGTCTTCGTGGCAGAAGACCTTGATGACCTTCTGACCGTTCATCATTTCCTGAATATAAC
>JAZLHQ010000123.1:0-3844 GCA_045616925.1 Eubacteriales bacterium
GACACCTCGGAACGACCGTCATCGGTCATTCGATCAAGAAGATGCACGAATTCTTCGGTTATTCCTGCGTCGGCATCAACTACCTCGGCGACTGGGGCACCCAGTTCGGCAAGCTGATCGTCGCCTACCGCAAGTGGGGCAGCCGCGAAGAGGTCGAGAAACAGGGCATCGACGTGCTCGTCGACCTTTACGTGCGCATCAACCACGAGATCGAGGGCGACCCCGAAAAAGGGATCGCGCCGAATACGGCGCTTGCGGACGAAGCGCGCGCGGAATTCCATAAACTCGAACTCGGCGATGAGGACAACATCGCCCTCTGGAAATGGTTCAAGGAGATCTCGATGCGCGAATACGAAAAAACGTACGAGCAGCTCGGCATCACCTTCGATTCCTACCTCGGCGAGTCCTTCTATACGGATAAAATGCCCGCGCAGGTGCAGATCCTGCGTCAGAAAAATCTTCTGAAGCTCGACGACGGCGCGTCGATCGTCGATCTTTCGGAATATAAAATGCCCCCGTGCCTGATCCTCAAGCGCGACGGCTCGACCCTCTATCCGACCCGCGATATCGCCGCGGCGGTCTACCGCCACGACACCTATCACTTCGACAAAGCAGTCTACGTCACGTCGAATCAGCAGTCGCTGCACTTCAAGCAGTGGTTCAAGGTCGTAAAGCTTATGGGCTACGATTGGGCGGATAAGCTCGTCCACGTCCCCTACGGCACGATCAGCGTCTCGGGCGTCAAGCTCTCGACGCGCCACGGCAATGTGCTTCTTCTGCGCGACGTCTTCGGTCAGGCGATCGAAAAGGTCGCAAAGGTCATCGAAGAGAAGAATCCCGATCTCGAAAACAAGGAGCAGGTCGCGAAAGACGTCGGCGTCGGCGCCGTCATCTTCTATTACCTGCTCGGCGGCATCGGCAAGGATTCCTCGTTCGTCATGGACGACGCGCTTTCCTTCGACGGAAGCACGGGTCCCTACGCGCAGTACACTTTTGCGCGCACCTGCTCGGTGCTTTCCAAAGCGGGATTCGATCCCGACACGGTCAAAAACGCGAAATTCGCGTTTACTTCTCCCGAAGAGAGCGCGCTTCTCAAGGTGCTGATGCGCTTCGGCGAATCCGTCGGCAAGGCGTTGAAGGAATACGAGCCCTCGACCGTCACGCGCTACATCCTCGACGTGTGCGCGGCGTTCAACCGCTTCTACCACAACTGCTCGATCATGTCGGCGCCCGACGAAGAGACGAAAAAAACGCGTCTTGCCCTCACCGCCGCTTCAAGATACGTGCTCGGCAGCGCCCTGCCGCTCATCTGCCTCAAGACCCCCGAAAAGGTCTGATCTTTCCAAAGGATTCTAATTTTTAATATATTTCAAGGAGTTTTTTATGTCCGGACACAGCAAATGGCATAACATTCAGGCCAAAAAATCCAAAACCGACGCGGCTCGCGCCAAAGTATTCACGAAGATCGGCAAAGAGATGATGGTCGCCGTCCGCGAAGGCGGCGCAAACCCCGAATCCAACAGCAAGCTGCGCGATCTTATTTCCAAAGCGAAGAGCATGAACGTCCCGAACGACAACATCAAACGCATCATCGAAAAGGCGTCCGGCGCGGACGCCGTCGATTACGAGGAGATCACCTACGAGGGCTACGGTCCCTGCGGCGTCGCCGTCATCGTCACGACCACGACCGACAACAGAAACCGTACCGCCGGAAACGTCCGCCACTATTTCGACAAGTTCCACGGCAATATGGGTCAGAACGGCTGCGTTTCCTTTATGTTCGAGGACAAGGGTCTCATCATCATCGACAACGAAGAGGGCGACTACGACGAGGACAGCGCGATGGAAGCGGCTCTCGAAGCGGGCGCTTCGGACTTCCAGTCCGACGACGGCGTCTTCGAGATCTACACTGAGCCCGATGACCTCGAAGCGGTGCGCGACGCACTCGCCGAGGCCGGCTACAAGTACGAATCCGCGGAGCTCTCCAAGATCCCGACGTCCTACATTACCCTTGACAACGAGGACGACATCAAGAATATGTCGAACCTGCTCGAATACCTCGATGATGACGACGACGTACAGGACGTCTATCACAACTGGGAAAACTGCGACTGATCCGGTGCAGCAGATATAAATCATTCAGAGGTAAATATGAAAAAGATCATTGCATTCCTGCTCGCATCCCTCTTCTGCCTCTCTTTCTTCTCCTGTGCATCCAAAAAGAACAACGAAAAGGGCAATCAACCCGAAAACAAATCCGAGTACCTCGATCACCTGCCCGAACTTGATTTCGGCGGTCAGACGATCTCCTTCGTCCACTGCGAGGGCGCGAACGGCACGTTCACTTCCCGCTCCGTCAAGGTCGACGAAGCGAGCGGCGACGAAGTCGACGACAAGATCTACGAGAAGACGCAGTCGGTGCAGAACCGCCTGAACGTCATTCTCGAGGACGTCTGCTTCCCCGACGCGCAGTCCAAATTCCGTGCTGCGATCACTCCGTATCTCGAAGCGAAAACGAGCGATTACGACGTTGTCGTCGGCTATCAGTACTACGATATGCCTCTCGCTACCAACGGCTACATCCTTGATTTCAACAAGATCCCCGCAGAGCAGAATCACCTCGATCTCTCCGCTCCCTACTGGGCAACGGACTACATCAACGAGCTTTCCTACAACGGAAAGACCTTCTGGCTGACCGGCGATATCGCGCTGCGCTACGTCGGCGGCTTCTACTCGATCTTCTTCAACTCGAAGCTTTACGACGAGTATCTGAAGGAGAAATACGGCGACCTCTACACAATCGTCAAGAAAGGCGAATGGACGGTCGACCTTCTGCACGAAATGGCGGCAACCGCTTCGTCCGAGGATGCCTCCGGCAAGCTGACGAAGGATTCGGACGTGATCGGTCTTTACAAAGAACAGGATTCCTCCGCAACGACGAACGCTTACGCCGTCGGCGTGGGAATCGAATGGTCCTCGCGTCTTCCCGACGGATCGGTCGAATTCCTGTTCAACCAGAATAACGCCAACCTGATGAACGGTATCGCAAAGCTCTATGAGCTCATCTCCGATACCAAAACCGTTCTGAACGCGTCCAACACCGACGACGTCGACTCGATGGCACAGTTCCAGACGGGCAACGTTATGTTCGTCTGCTCGAAACTTCTGACCGCGGAGCTTTATCTGCGCGAGATGAAGGACGATTTCGGAATCGTTCCGATGCCGAAATACGACGATGACAGCGAATACAGAACGCTTCTGCACGACGGATGCTCGATGTTCGGTATTTCGTGGGGCTCCGAGAACGTCGAGGCATGCACCGCGGTACTTGAACTGATGGCTGCCGAGTCCTTGAGACTCGTAACTCCCACTTACTACGACAGCGCCCTCAAGTACAAGTACACCCGTGACGACAACTCCGCAGAGATGATCGACATCATCCGCGATTCCGTCTACGTTGACTTTGCTCTCGCTTGGGATAACTCGATCACGAACAACTGGATCAAGAACGCGATCGTCGCGAACCCGAGAAGCAACGCGAAGAAATACGAGGACAGCTGGAAAACCAAATTCGCGGAACTCCTCGCCACCTTCAAGTAATACTTTTCTGACGGAAACGGATGCTTTGGCGGAAGCTTTTCCCCGCCCGATAACTGCATCATTCCGTAAACTTAATCGGAAAACGCCCGAAAATCGGGCGTTTTCCGTAAATTCCCAAAGTAAATTCCACAGTAGAAAAACGCCTGAAATTAGTATGAGAAATCAGTTGGATTTACTGTGAGAAATAGAGAAAAAAGGGAAAAAGGAATAGATATTTACGACAAAGGAATATTTTTTTGCATGG
>JAZLHQ010000124.1:0-5042 GCA_045616925.1 Eubacteriales bacterium
GCGGGGGCTTGCTCCCGCCGGAGAGACGGGTCGCCGAAGGTGTTATTGTCCCCAAATCGCCATCGAAACGGTCGCGGCGGTCATCAGAACGAGTCCCAAAAACGCGCGCTTTCGGAGCTTTTCTCCGAAAACGAGGTAGGAAAACAAAATCGAAACGAGGATGCTCAATTTGTCGATCGGCACGACAACGCTCACCTCGCCTTTGCCGATCGCGTAGTAGTAACAGAGCCACGAGGCACCCGTCGAAAGCCCCGACAGGACGATGAAAACCGCCTCTTTTTTGTCGAGCTGTCCGAGAGACGTCTGCTTGCCCTTCACAAACACGACGACCCACGCCATCAGAAGAACGACGCCCGTGCGGATTGCCGTCCCGAGGTTTGATTCAACTCCGTTGATGCCGACCTTCGCGAGGATCGACGTCAGCGCGGCAAAGACCGCCGACAAAACGGCGAAGATCATATAGCCGCCGCGCCCCTTTTGATCCGTTTCCTTCTTTTCGATCATCAGAAAAATGCCGACGGCGAGGACGACCGTGCAGACGAGCTTGACCGTCAAGTGATCCGTCTCGCCGAAAATGACGATCGCGAGCAGAACGGTCAGGATCGTCGAGGATTTGTCGATCGGCACGACCTTGTTGACGTCGCCGATCGAGAGGGCGCGGTAGTAGCAAAGCCACGAAGCGCCCGTCGCAAGTCCCGAAAGGATCAGAAAAACGAGCGATTTTACGCTGATTTTGCCGATCTCCCCCTGCGAGCCGACGACGAATACCATCAGCCACGAGAAGAGAAGGACGACGACCGTTCTGAGGGCCGTCGCCACGTCGGAATCCGTTTTGCGGATGCCGCATTTGGCAAATATCGAGGTGAGTCCCGCGAAAAACGCGGAAAGGATCGCCATTGTAATCCAGAGCATAGTGCCTCCATACGCTTTTATACGCGTTTTCTTGTATTTTGGCCCGTTTGCGGGGAAAAATACGAAAAATGCCGGAAAACAGGATCATTTTTGATCCTGTTTTTTCTATCGTAGGAAACGCATATTTGTAAGAAATCGGTTTTTCTTTCAGATCGGCCGGCAGTAAAAATCTTCTTCGGGATGCGATAAAAAGTCCTTTTCGGCAAGGTGGCAGGATACGTTTTTGACCGTAAGATTGTCTTTCCCCACGGGGTTCCAGGATTTGATCAGTTCTTTTGCCTTGCTGCCCTTGATCCTTACGTTTTCAAGCGTGATCTTCTTGTAATTGCCGGCGTGGATGAACGTCACGTCCTCGGATCCTTTTCTGAAGGACGCTGTGACGTCCGAAAGCGTGAGGGAGACCGGAACTTTGGGATCTCCGTAGAGATAATCCGCGCTGAAGTCCGCGCAGTAAGTGAATATCGCAAGCATATTGAAACGGCGGGAGCTGACGCTCGCGTTGTTCGCGTCGATGCCCGCGATATTTTCCGCCTTGTAGGCGCGGATGAGTCCGTTATGCCATCTTCCCGCGTACAGCTTGCTGAGCGCTTCGTACCGCCCTTTGGGAATGGGACCGTGCGACCAAAGGGATTTCGGAACGGGTTCGAGTTCGTCCTTTTCGAGAATGAAATATTCCTCCGGATCGCGCGAGCCCTCCAGCACGGCGCCCTTCAGCAAATGGAGCGTGACGTTCGAGCGGAGTCTGATCCCGCCGGAAACGAAAGTGCCCTCGGGGATAACGACCTCTCCGCCGCCCGCGAGGAAGCAGGCGTCTATCGCTTTTTAGATAAATTCTGTCTGGAGCGTTCCCGTTCCGGAAATGGCTCCGAAATCGGTGATTCGGACTTTCATTCTGTTTCTCCTTTTATTTTGGGTTTGGTATGACCGGATCTATTATAGCACGTTTTTCGCGTGTGCTCAAGTATTTACGGCAATTATCCGATCGTAAAGATGGATGAAAGCAAAAAAGGGACTGTTGAAAAGTCCCTTTTGATTTCGGTTATTTGAACGAATCGCTCGACGAAATGTTGCCGTCGAGGTAGGTGTGCGTCACTTTGCCGAACGTGAACGAAACGGATTCGTAGACGTATCCTCTCGCGTCGGTGAACGTGCGGATGTCGGAAATGATCGCGTCCTCGTAGGAGATCGTGTAGTATTTTACTTCCTGACCCGCGGAGTCGAAGGTGTAGTAGTCGGCGGTGATCGTAAGCGCTTCGCCGCGCGTTGCCGCCTGACGCAGCTTAGGCGTTGCGCTGTCGAGCGCGTGAACGAAATTCGTCGGCGAATAGACGCGTCTTCCGGTGGGAAGTCCGGTCTCTTTATCGGTCGGAACGCCGAGACCCTCGCTCAGTTCGTTCGCGGGGATTGCGCCGTCCTTTCTGTTGTCGCTGCTGTAGTCCTTGATCTCGCCCTGCGTATGGCCGGAGATATGCAGATAGATCGTTGCCTTCTGATTGACCGTAATGCTGCCGGACGCGAAGGGAGCCTGCTTGAGCGCGTTCCCGGACGACTCCGGATCGGTGAAAAGGCGCTCTTCTTTCTTTTCGCAGCCTGTCAGGCAGAACGAAAGAACGAGAACGAGAACCGCAAGAATGATCGAAAATTTTTTCATTGTTTTTCTCCTTCCAAATAGAATAATCGGTTAATTATAGCAATTTTTTTTGAAAAAGTCAATACGAATTTGCAATTTTTACGTTGGAAAGGGAAGAAAAATCTCCCCGACGGCGCGCTGAACAATAAAATTTTCGTTCTTTACGATTTTTCTTGATATCCGATTGAAATTGTGATATACTGTCTATGTACCATAATAGTGCGTGATTTCCGTACAGAATATAATGGAGGAATTGATATGCAGAATTACCGTTTCGATGGAGAAAAACAGTTCAGGATCAAGAATTTCGATTGCGCAGACACGGGTGAATTCAAGGAGCGCCACGAGGCGATCGACGAATTCGTCCACAACCTCGAAAAGATCAACGAATATCAGCAGAAGCTCTTCGCCGAGCAGAAGGAGGGCATTATTTTCGTCTTCCAGGCGATGGACGCCGCAGGAAAAGACGGCGCCGTGCGCGCCGTTCTCTCGTGCCTCAGCCCGCAGGGCGTCTCCGAGCACAGCTTTAAGGTGCCGAGCTCCGAGGAAGCACGCCATGATTACCTCTGGCGCTTTTGGCGCGCGATCCCCGAAAAGGGCTCGATCAGTATCTTCAACCGCAGCTACTACGAGGACGTTCTCGTTCAGAAGGTCCACAAGCTTTACGAATCGAGCAGCCACGCCGACCGCATCGACCTCGACACCGTCATCGAGAAGCGCTACGAGCAGATCCGCAATTTCGAAAAATATCTTTGGGAGAACAGCATCCGCGTCGTGAAGATCTTTCTGAACGTCAGTCTCGAAGAGCAGGCGAAGCGCTTCATTTCGAGGATCGACACTCCGAAGAAGAACTGGAAGTTCTCATCGAGCGACATCGACAAGCGCGCTTACTGGGATCAGTATATGGACGCTTATCAGACGGCGATCAACAAAACGGCGCGCAAAAATACGCCGTGGTACGTCGTTCCCGCCGACCACAAGTGGTACGCAAGACTCGTCATTTCCCGCATCGTCCTTAACGAACTCAAGAATATGGACCCGAAGTGGCCCGTTCTCAGCGACGAGGAAATGGAGAAGCTCGGCGAGTACCGCGAGCTTCTCGTGAAGGAACTCGGGATCAGTGACGCCGTCGAGGAAGAGCCCGAGAGCGGCGCGAAGGTGAAGCCCGCTGATACCGCGATCGGCATCGCCCTCAAGAGCGACCGCGCGGCGCTTTCCAAGAAAAAGTTCAATAAGCAGCTCAAAAAGAGCGTTTTCGAGAACTTCAGCGAGCGTTCCGGCGTCAGCGAAGAGACGCAGGAGCAGCTCGGACGCGTCTATCTCGATATGGAAAAAGCGGAGGCAGACGCCGTTTCCGCCGATATGGAAGCGATCAAGGCGGTCTATTCCGAGAAAAAGGCGATCCTCTCTGCCGAGCTGAACGGCTACGGCAAGGAGGCGCGCAAGCTTTACGAGCGCTATAAGGACGCGTCGCACGCCGAGATGGACGCCTTCAAGGCGGACGTCCGGAACGGTTACGACCTCTTCGAAGAGGAACTCAAGAAGTGCATGGTCGAGTATGAGCTCGCCGTCGGCACCGAGGGCAGGACGCCCGAGGAAGCCCTCTCCGAATACGGCGAAAAGGTCAACACCGCGTTCATCGGGCATCGCGCCGAGATCGAATCCGCACGCGACGCGGTCATCGAAAAACTCGCTGTGATCGCCGACGAGTATTTCGAGATCGGCAAGGCGTTCACGCCGGCCGAGGAAATTCCCTTCGAGGAAATTCCCGAGGAAATTGACGAAGTAATTGCCGAGGAAAATGCCTGAAATACGCAGACAAAACATAAAGACGCCCGCAAGGGCGTTTTTTGTTGGGGGAAACGTAGTGTTCGCACGAACCCGTAGGGACCGGCAGAAAGGCCCCCTTGTGCAAAGGGGGCTGGCTCGCCAACGGCGAGACTGAGGGATTGTCTGCTCCGCTTGGCTACAATCCCACCACCGCTTCGCACGCCGCCTTCCCCCGCTGGGGAAGGCAAGACGTATATGTTCGCACAAATCCGTAGGGATCGTGCGAAGATGATTCACGACCGGCTCGGTCACTCCGACATCCAGACAACGGCTAACATCTACTCGCACCTTGATGCGCAGAGCAAACAGGAAAGCGCGGCGGCGATCGGCGAGGCACTGAAAATGTAAACCAAAAAAGCAAGGGGGGGTGAACAAAATGTTCCCCCCTAATGGCAAATTATATTATTGTGAGAGATAGCTCAACAAAATCGGGATTTATCAAGATAATTTCAATAACTTTTTATAGCTTAAATCCATTAGTATTGCCCCGAGCGGAGCGGTAATAAGAATGGACAGCACCGCCACCGAAAGGACGATATTCCCGCAGGAAAGACCGAGCGACAGCGGCACCGAGCCGATTGCCGCCTGAACGGTTGCTTTCGGCAGATAGGCGATGACGCAGTAAAGTTTTTCTTTGCCGCTCAATTTCGTTCCAATGAGGCAAACCAAA
>JAZLHQ010000125.1:0-6883 GCA_045616925.1 Eubacteriales bacterium
CTGATGCTCGTCAAACAGGTTGAAGGCGTCAAATACGACGAACTCGGTGAGATCGAACTGCCCGACGGCGAGATCCGCCGCTGCCGCGTTCTTGAAGTCAACGGATCCAACGTCCTTGTGCAGCTGTTCAATTCGTCCGCAGGTCTGAACCTTGCAGAAAGCAAAGTTCGTTTCCTCGGTCACGGCGTTGAACTCGGCGTATCGAAAGATATGCTCGGACGCGTCTTCAACGGCATGGGTGAAGTTATTGATGACGGTCCGCGTATCATTCCCGACAAAATGATGGATATCAACGGTGTGCCGATGAATCCGGCCGCCAGAATGTATCCTTCCGAATTCATTCAGACGGGCGTCTCCACGATCGACGGTCTGAACACCCTCGTGCGCGGTCAGAAGCTTCCGATCTTCTCGGGCTCCGGTCTTCCGCACGCACAGCTTGCCGCACAGATCGCAAGACAGGCTAAGGTTCGCGGCTCAGACGATAAATTCGCCGTCGTATTCGCGGCAGTCGGTATTACTTTCGAGGAAGCGGATTTCTTCATCAGCGACTTCCGCAAGACGGGTGCGATCGACCGTACGGCGCTCTTCATCAACTTGGCGTCCGACTCCGCGATCGAGCGTATCACGACGCCCCGTATGGCTCTGACCGCCGCCGAGCATCTTGCGTTCGACTGCGGTATGCACGTTCTCGTCATCATCACGGACATCACGAACTACGCGGAAGCGCTCCGTGAAGTCTCCGCCGCCCGTAAGGAAGTCCCCGGACGCCGCGGATATCCCGGCTACCTTTACACGGACCTTGCGACGATGTACGAGCGCGCGGGCAGAAAGCTCGGCTGTGACGGTTCGATCACGATGATCCCGATCCTCACGATGCCCGAAGACGACAAAACGCATCCGATCCCCGACCTTACCGGATATATCACCGAAGGTCAGATCATTCTTTCGCGTGAAATGTACAGAAAAGGCTATATGCCGCCCGTCGACGTCCTTCCGTCGCTTTCGCGTCTGAAGCATAAGGGTATCGGCGCAGGGAAGACGAGAGAGGATCACGCAAACACGATGAACCAGCTCTTCTCAAACTACGCGCGTGGAAGAGAAGCAAAAGAATTGATGGTCGTCCTCGGAGAAGCGGCCCTGACGCCGATGGATCGTCTCTACGCAAAATTTGCGGACGAGTTCGAAGCACAGTATATCAATCAGGGATTTTACGAGAACCGTTCGATCGAAGAAACGCTCGATCTCGGATGGAAGCTCCTTTCGATTTTCCCGAAGAGCGAACTCAAGAGAATCAAACCCGCCTTGATCGAAAAGTATTATCCCGAAAACAAAACCTGATCAGACGATCGGAGTAAAAAATGGCTGAATTACGAGTAAACCCAACGAGAATGGAGCTCAAGCGCATTCAGGGCAAGTTGATTACCGCCAAGCGCGGTCATAAATTGCTCAAGGATAAGCGCGACGAGCTGATGAAGCGTTTTCTCGACATCGTTAAAATGAATAAGGAACTGCGCGAAAAAGTCGAAGCGTCCCTGATGGGCGTTCATCAGAGTTTTTCCGTCGCTGCTGCCGTTTCGTCTCCGCGTATGCTGAAGGAAGCGCTCATGCTGCCGAAAAGAGAAGGCGAACTCAAGGTTTCGACCAAAAATCTGATGAGCGTAGACGTACCCGTTTTCACGTTTGATATGCACGAAAATGGTGCCGCGGGATATAACTACGGTTTTGCGTTTACGTCCGGCGAACTCGACGCTGCGGTCTCGCAGCTTTCCGATATGCTTCCCGATCTCATCATGCTTGCCGAATACGAAAAAACGGCACAGATGCTCGCGGAAGAAATCGAGAAAACGAGAAGACGCGTCAACGCGCTCGAATATATCATGATCCCGCAGTACGAGGAAACGATCCGTTCCATCCGTATGAAGCTCGAAGAAAACGAACGCGGCAATACGACTCGTCTGATGAAGGTCAAGGACCTCGCCGTAAAGAAAGAGATCGAACACAAACGCGCCGCCAACGCAGCAATTTCATAACATAATGACGCCGTACCGAGCATATATTGTAACAAATATGATATGTGTGAGGTACGGCATTATGTTCGTCTGTTCGTGTAAAGCCGCAAGTATAAAACTCGGAGTTATGCTGGCGCTTGCGTTTTCGATTCTTCTGACACTTCTGATCGTTCTGCCTTCCGGCAACAACGTGCCGGTCGACGCGAGAACGCAGATCACGTACAGTGACGTCAAAAGCGAAGAAGACGTGCGAAAATTTCTGGAAGGACTGAATTGGGAGGTCAAACCCGATTCGCTGAAAGCTTCGGAAGTGACCATTCCGTCCGATTTCAATGAAATCTATACGGAATACAACGATCTGCAGAAATCGCAGGGACTCGATCTTTCCAGATACAAAAGGAAAACCGTTATGCGCTATACATACGAGATCTCCAATTTTGCGGACTGGGAAGGTATCGTTTACGCGACCGTCCTCGTATATCGCGATAAGATCATCGGCGGTGATATCTGCAGCGCCGACGCAAACGGCTTTATCTGCGGATTTGAAGGAAAATAATCAACAAAGGGAAGTATAAACGTGATTTTCGTAGCAACCTGTCTTTTCGGACTTGAAAAATTTCTCGGAGAAGAAATCGACGAACTCGGATATAAACGCCTCGAAAGCATCGACGGCAGAGTAACATTCGAAGGCGATATTGACGCTGTCGCGCGGTGTAATTTATGGCTTCGATATGCAGAACGTTTGTTCGTTCTGATCGGTACTTGTTCCGCACTTGATTTTGATCAGCTCTTTGAGGGCACGAAAGCGATGCCTTGGGAGGATTTTATCGGACCGGACGACGCTTTTCCCGTGACCGGACATTCGATCAAAAGTCTTCTCACGAGTATTCCCGCGTGCCAGTCGATCGTCAAAAAAGCGATCGTCGACCGACTGATGGCGCAGCACGGCGTAAATTCGCTGCCCGAGGGCGGCATTACGTATCCCGTGGAATTCTTTATTCTGAAGGATAAAGCGTCTCTGATGATCGATACGAGCGGTACGGCTTTGCATAAGCGCGGATACCGGCCGAACGCAAACGCCGCGCCTCTGCGTGAAACGCTTGCGGCGGCGCTCGTCAAGATCTCGCGTCCGCGCGAAGACGTCTTGTTCTGGGATCCGATGTGCGGGAGCGGTACGATCGCGATCGAAGCCGCTATGATGATGAATCACATGGCACCGGGCCTAAATCGCGGCTTTATCAGCGAGCATTACGACTTTATTCCGGAAAACAGCTGGAAAAAGGCGAGGGAAGAGGCGCGCGATCTTGTGATCGACACGAAATTCGAAGCTTACGCTTCCGATATCGATCCGAATTGCGTAAAAATGACGAAAGAACACTGCACGAAAGCAGGCGTTACGAAATGGGTCAAAGCGTTTGAAAGGAACGCGCTCGAAATCAGAACCGGCGGCAGAAGAGGTACGATCGTGTGCAATCCGCCGTACGGCGAAAGACTTCTGACGATGCCGGAGGTCGAGAATCTTTACCGTGATAAGGGAAAGCATTTCAAGACGCTTGACGCGTGCCAGATCTACGTTCTGACAAGTCACGAGGAATTTGACCGCCTCTACGGGCGCAGAGCGGATAACATCAGAAAAATGTATAACGGTATGATTTGCTGCTATTTTTATCAATATTTCAAGAAAAAGAACGGTTAATTGCATAAAATTCAAAGCCCCGATTTCGGGGCTTTTTTGATCGCTTTTTAATTTTTGACATAAAAATATATTGACAAACAGGTCACAGTGTGATATAATTCACATATATCGCGATATGACATACTCGCGACGCGATATGTTGAAATCCGATCAAAATCTGTGGAAAACTACGAAATTTCACGCAAAGGAGGTACCGGATGGAATTTTCAAAAGATAAAACGCCGGCGTTTCTGCAGAAATGGCTGCCGATGAGCGAAACATCTTTTTATATGCTGCTTGCGCTTCGTACGCCGCGTCACGGCTACGCGATCGCAAAATACGCAGAAGAATTGACGTGCGGGCGGATCAAGCTCGGCTCCGGAACGATCTACGGAACGCTCCAAAAACTCAAGGACGATTCATTGATCTGCGTTTACGACGATTCGTCAAACCGGATCACGTACGAATTGACGTCGCGCGGAAAAATTCTGCTTGAAAAAGAAATCGAACGTCTGAGAACGGTTGTAAACGACGTGGAGACTGCATTGGCTCAAAACGGTTGATCTTACGGTCGTTCGTGTTGTTTTCAGTCTTTTTCGGGAAAATCATTCCCTACAATGCAGAAAATATTAATTTTACGCAATTATGTATTTTCTTGTAAGTCTGCCTCCCTGCGTGAAATGATCACGCTTTTACGGCAGATCGCACGCATAAAAATTAATCCTTGACAATTTCTGCAAAATATGTAGACTTTTCTTTCAATGTGTGCTATAATAATTTATTAAATTTCGGAGTGTCGTGTGTTCTATGGAAATTTGCAGACTCGGCGGACGCGGTATATGCTCGAACGTCTATCTTCTGATCGAAAATAATACCGCAATCCTGATCGACGCATCAATTTCCGACGAAGTGATCCGTATACTTGACGCGCGCGGAATTTCTTTGTCCGCAGTTCTTTTGACGCACGGACATTTCGATCACACGTTTGCACTCAATGATTTGTACGAAAAATACTGTATGACGATCGCGATCGATATCTGCGATCTTCCGATGCTGAATGACGCGTATCTTTCCGCGCACACCTTCTTTTACGGAAGTGATTTGCATTTCGTTCCCCGTAAGACCGCCGATCAGCTGCTTTGCACCGAAAAAATGACCGATTCGCTTGAAATCGGTCCCTTTTCAATCAAAATTCTGAATACACCCGGTCATACGGACGGCTCTATTTGTTATTTTATTAACAATCACATATTCACCGGTGATACGATTTTTGCAAACGGTTACGGAAGCACCTCTTTTCCGGGCGGTTCGGACGAAAAAATGATCCGATCTCTCAAGATGCTCTCCGAAACAATACCGGACGACGCGATCATTTATCCCGGTCACGGCGATTTGGCCGTATTTTCCGACGTTAAAAAATCTTTGTTTTGAGGTATATGATGGATTATTCTTATCTTGCAGACCTATTGTTTCCCGACGTTCATACGACTCCCGAAGAGCTTGAGCAGCGTTTCCCTGCCCGTACTCTTCCCGAGGGCGCCAAGGTGACTCGTTTTGCACCCAGCCCCACGGGATTCGTTCACATTGGCGGCATGTATCAGGCGATGATCGACGAACGCCTTGCGCATCAGTCGAACGGCATTTTTTATCTGCGCATTGAGGACACGGACTCGCAGCGTTACGTTCCCGGTGCGGTCGAAAATCTGATCAGAACGCTCGCAAATTACGGTATTCGTTTCGACGAGGGCGTCTCGCTTTTTGAAGACGGTACGACGACCGAAAACGGTGTTTACGCACCTTACGTGCAGAGCGCACGTGCGGAAATTTATCACGTTTACGCCAAAAAACTTGTCAGCGAAGGCAAAGCTTATCCCGTTTTCACGACGGAAGAAGAGCTTGAAGCCATCAAAAACGCAGACAAAAAGTCCGAAAATAAGACGAAGGACTGGCTCGCAGACGCGGAAGAAGCGGCAAAACGTAAGGAAGAAATGCGTAATTTCACGATCGAATCCGTCGAAACCGCGCTGAAAAACGGACAATCCTTCGTTCTCCGCCTTTGGTCCGACGGCGATCCCGAGAAGAAGACGACGATCGTCGACCTTGTCAAAGGAAAGCTTGAGATCCCCGAAAACGACGAAGATTTCGTGCTTCTGAAGTCCGACGGCATCCCGACTTACCATTTTGCGCACGCGGTTGACGATCATCTGATGGGCACGACCCACGTTGTGCGCGGCGAAGAGTGGCTGCCGAGCCTCGCGAAGCACGTTATGCTGTTCCGTTACCTCGGTTTCAGACTGCCCAAATATCTGCACACGGCACAGGTCATGCACCTCGACGAAAACGGCAATAAAAAGAAGCTCTCAAAGCGCGATATGGGCGCCAATATGGACGATTACGACCGTATGGGCTACGATCCCAACTGCGTCTGCGAGTATCTTCTGACTCTTCTGAACTCCAATTTCGAGGAATGGAGGATGCAGAATCCGGACAAACCCTATACAGACTTCCCTTTCAATATCAAAAAAATGTCCGTTTCGGGATGCCTGTTCGATTTTGACAAACTGAACGACGTATCGAAGAACGTGATTTCACGTATGAGCGCCGATGAAGTCTATGAAAAGACCGTTGCATATACCGAAAAATACGATCCGGAATTTGCAGATCTTCTCAAAGCGGATCCCGCGTTTGCAAAGGCGATCTTCGCGATCGGCAGAGGCGGAAAAAAGCCGCGCAAGGATATCACCGTCTGGTCCGGCGTCAAGGATTACATCGGCTTCTTCTACGATTCGTATTTCACATTCAAGGACGAAATCGATCCGAAATTCGATAAACAAGACGTAATTGCCGCGCTCAACGCCTTCAAAAAGACTTACGATCACTCAGATCCGATGGACGTTTGGTTTGAAAAGATCAAAGCGATCGCCAAAGAGATTGGCTTTGCGGACGATATGAAGGCGTACAAAGCAAATCCCGATCAGTACAAAGGCAGCGTTGCGGACGTCAGTATGTTCCTGCGCGTAGCCGTCAGCGGTATGCTCAATTCCCCCGATATGTACACGATCATGCAGATCCTCGGCTACGACCGCGTGATCAAACGCATTGATTTGTTCCTTCAAACGCTTTAATCAGAGAGGTTACTATGGAAGATTTTGTGATTGCACCCAATTTTCTGACCGATATTATCGACGCCGACCTTGAG
>JAZLHQ010000126.1:0-6346 GCA_045616925.1 Eubacteriales bacterium
TCGTTTATCATTTTCGTACGTTTGTTGGCGTCTTTTTCGCTCGCGTAGCGGCGATTATACGCTTTTTCCGCGTTTTTCAGCGTTTTGGCGTACGCTTTGCACTCTTTTTCGGCGTTTCTTTTCCATTTTGCCGTGCATTTCGCAAATTCTCTCTCGGGATTGCGTACGAATCTCCGGAGCGCGCGGCAAGCCTTGTTATTCGCGAGCTGCGGGTACGCCTCGAGGACGTCGCGCGCACAGCGCAGGCAGCCGTTTCTGACCTCTTCGATCCCGATGCTGTTCGGGAAGCGATCGCCCTTTTTGTCGAAGACGTAGAGGGTGTGCATCACGCGGTCGTAAACGTCCTTCGGCTCGACTGCGTTGTTTTTAAGGTACGCCTTGCGGTCGAACGGCGGGTTGATCAGCTCGAACGTCTCGGGATCGCGCACCGGCTCCGCCAGAAGCGCCGTGTAATCGCGGTGCTCGTCGTCGAACAAAAGAAGGTTTGCGACCGTTTCGACGTGCGCTTTCTTATTATTCTCATAACCGAACTGATCCGCGAAATAGCCTTCCTTGTGAGCCTTGTAGGCTTTCATCACTTCCTCGCCCGCCTCGTTGATGGCCTTGCTGAGGAACATGGATCTGCTCACTGCCGGATCGACTTCGCACGTCGGGAAGACCTCCGCGCCGCGCATGATGCGCAGGGGAACGAACTTTTCCTCGAGCGTTTCCGGGGGCTTTACCTGGTTGTTGGTCAGAGAAAGGAGCGCGTTTCCGAGATCCTTCTTCTTCCCGTCCGAATAGACGGTCTTCGTTTCGATCGGCTTCATTTGTTCGAGTGGCTTGAGACGCGCCTTTTCAAATTCTCCGAACGGATCCTTCAGAAAATCATCCTTCGCGATATTGTTTCTCTTCATGAAGGTATAGAGAATGAACACGCCGCTGATCTGCGAAGAAGAGGTATGATTGCGCATATAATGCACGGGGAACGTGTCGTTGCGGGTGAAATCGAGGTTTCCGACGCAGCTGTGATCCGGATTGAAATGCGTCATGGCGATCTCTTCCATCTTCTGCATATCGGAGATGGTCTGCTTGTGGCGTTCTACCGCCGTTTTGAGCGCGTTCATATCGCGGCCAACGATCGCTTTTTCAAGATCTGCGCGCGCTTCCTTATAATCGAAGAAACCGTATTCCTTATCGCCCTGCTCCGCGCTGTAATCGACCTCTCTGCAGTGATTTTCCTGCTTTTCCATGATATCGAAGAGCATCGAGATGCCTTCGCGCGTCTTGTCCGACAGCGGAAGAGGTTTGCTTTCGACGAACGGCTTGAGTTTTTCGGCGTCCGCATCCTTCAAAAGCTGCGCCGTCGGCACGAAATCAAACTGATCTTCGAGTCCTTTTTCCTTGACGACGTCCTTGATGATCGCCGTGGATTTGTGGTCGACGGCGTTCGAGAGCTTCATCGCGAAGGTCGACGCGAAATCGGGCTTGGCCGAGAAGAGCCAGCGGTCGGCGTAGTCGAGCAGTTCTTTCTGCTCTTCGATCTCCTCGGGCGTTCCCTCAAGGGACGCCTTCATTTCGTTGATCTCGTTCGTATAAAGGGGCTTTTCGATTTCCTCGTCCGATTTTTCGAAGTCCGACGTCAGTTTTTCCATTTCGTCAAGGATCGCAAGCTGTTCCTCTTCCTTCAGAAGATCGATGCTCGCGTCGATGATCTCGTCGGCATGTTCGATGAATCCGGACTGCGTCAGATGGCGCAGGAGCGTGGATTTTTTGTGTGCCTCGAGCGTTTTGGAAATATCGTATCCGTTTTCCGCGCAGTATTCGACGAGCGCGTCGTACGAATATTTCGATAACTTCGTGCTGTTGACATTCGCGATCGCCACCACTGCGCTCAAGAGTTCGGGCTTCAGACGTTCTTTGCGCGTCTTCTCGATTTTTTTGACTTCGTTCTCGGGCAGGACCTTCGATACGATCGCGTTCTGCTCTTCGGGGGACAAATTGTTGATCAGGTGATGGAAATAAACGATCGCCTTTTTCCCGGCCGCGTCGGTGTACATACTGTTGAGGATCTCATCGATCTCCGACGCGTCCTTGAGTTTTTCCTTCGATAAGCGGATGTTTTCTTTGACATACTGCTTGATTTTGCTGCGGTACGGCATATTGTTTCGCCTCTTTCCGATTCGTTTCTTACGATTTTATTGTAGCACGGTGATTACACCGTCAGTACACCTAATTCATATTTTTTCAAAAACGATCGCCGTTCTGCACGGGACGTAGGCGTAAAATCCTTCGCCGTTCGCGTTCCTGATCGTTCCGTAGACGAACTGCTTGCTGACTCTGTCGAGCCCGCCGAATTCCTTTTCGTCGCTCGAAAAGACGGTGCGGTATCTGCCCTTGCCCGTCAAGTGAGTGTGGACGAAGAAGGAATTCTGCCCACTCGATGCGCTGAAATTGAAGACGAAGATCCGTTTTCCTCTCGCAAACGAGAGCGTCTGCTTTTCCTGATCGATCCAGAGGCTCTCCGCCTTTTCCGAGAAGAGACCGATACTCTTTGAGAGCCGGATCATTTCGCGGTCAAAAGCACCGAGCCACTCGTATTTGAGATTCGGATCGTCCTCAAGCGACCACTGGCGGCGCGCGTAATGATAGCTCCAGCCGTTTCCCTCGCGGGGAAAATCGATCCATTCGGGATGTCCGAATTCGTTGCCCATAAAATTGAGGTAGCCGGCGTTCGCCGTCGCGAGCGTCACGAAACGGATGAGTTTGTGGTAGTCGATCGCCGCGTCCATACTGAGGGAATGGTAGGATTTTTCCATACCCGTGTACATTTCGGCGTCCGCCATGCGGAAAATGAGCGTTTTATCGCCGACGAGCGCCTGGTCGTGCGATTCGCAGTAGCCGATCACTTTTTCCTTCGGGCGCGCGCTCGTCAGTTCGTGCCAGAGCGCGTGCATATCGAAATGATCGTAGGAATACTCTTTGAGAAGCTTGATCCAGTAGTCGGGCAGACCCATCGAGAGGCGCAGATCAAAGCCGACGCCCGCTTCGCTGCGTTTGAGACACAGCCCCGGCATTCCGCTCATATCCTCAGCGACCGTCAGGGCGTTTTTGTCGTTCTGCCGGATGAGGCGGCAGGCGAGGGTCAGATAAGTCAGAGCCGAAATATTCGTGTTGAGACTGAAATACTGGTCGTAGCTGACGAAGCTGTCGCCGAGTCCGTGATCCTCGAACAGCATCGAGGTCACGCCGTCGAAGCGGAAGCCGTCAAAGTGGAATTCCTTCTGCCAGTAGGTGAGGTTTGAGAGCAGGAACTCGAGGACTTCGTCCTTCGCGTAATCAAACAGCTTCGTGCCCCACGCCGTGTGCCAACCGCGCCCGCCTTCCGAGAAATACTGATTTTCCGTCAGATCCTGTTTGTTGAGCCCTTCCGATTCGTTCGGGCAGGCGTGCGAATGGACGACGTCGAGCAGAACGGATATGCCCTCGGCGTGCGCTTTGTCGATGAGATATTTAAGATCATCGGGCGTACCGAAGCGGTAGGACGGCGCGTAAAAATTCGTGACCTGATAGCCGAACGAAGCGTAATAGGGATGCTCGGCGATCGCCATCAACTGCACCGTATTGTAGCCGAGTTTTTGAATGCGCGGCAGAATGAGATCCGCAAATTCGCGATAGGTGCCGACGCCGCCTTTTTCCTGTGCCATACCGACGTGTGCTTCGTAAATGAGTGGATTTTTCCGGTTTTCTTTCTTTTTTTGGGGAAAACCGGCGTCCGTCCACGGGTATTCGACGGTATCGTCAAGGATCCTGCCGCAGAGCTTGTACGTGGTTTCGTCCATATCGGTATAACGGATATAGGCGGGGATCCGCTCGCAGCCGACTCCGTCTTTTTCGACCCACAGTTTGACGTACTGTCCGTCCTTCAAGGCGTCGGTGCCGTTCAGTCTTGCCTCAAAGACGCCGTTTTCAAGGCGTTCAAGCGGCGTTTTTCGGCGATCCCAACCGTTGAAATCGCCGATCAGAAATACCTTGTCGGCGCCCGGCAGCCATTCGCGGAAGACCCAGCCGTCTTTTTCTTTATGAAACCCGAAATATTCGTAGGCGGAAGCGAATTTCTGCAAAGTCCCCGCCTTTTTTTCGATGCGTGACAGCGTTTTTTCATAATCGCGCACGCGCAGGGCAAGATCGTCCGCGTAGTTTTGAAGATACGGGTCGATCTCGATCATCTTGTCGATTTTTCGTCTCAAATTTTCGGAATATTGCTGTTTTTTCATTCTTTCTCCTCGGAAATAACGTCAAAATCCGCGCCGAGCGCGGCAAGTTTGTCAAAAAAGTCTGGCATACTTTTGGAAACGCAGGAGGCGTTTTCGAGCGTCCCGCCGACCGTCGCCAAAAGGATCGACATCGCCATCGCGACGCGGTGATCGCCCGCGGGGTCGATCGGGGTCTTCGGTCTTTTGAGAAGGCTCTTTTGGACCGTGATACGGTCATCTTTAACGTCGAGCGTCGCGCCGCATTCCATAAGCTCGCGCCGCATGCCCGCCGCGCGGTCGCTTTCCTTATAGGAAAGACGCCTCGTGTGAACGAGCGCGGCGCCGTTTTTCGCCGCCGCGACCATCAGGATCGGCGCAAGATCGGGACAGTTCGCGCAGTCAAGAGTCGGAGCTCCGTTTTCGATTGCCGCGAAATACGCGGGAAAAACGCCGTCCGCCTGCGAAAGAGAATCTGCGTCGAGCCCTCTGACCGAAACGTCGTTTCCGAAAAGCGAAAGCGCCGCGAAAAACGCGCTTCCGGAGGGATCCTTCAGAACGGCCGAACGGCGCGATGATCCGCGTCCCGACGCCGAAAAGGCGATCTTTTCGCCGCGATTTTCTTCAGAAACGGCAAAGCCGAAGGATCTCATCACGTTCTCGGTGAGTGTGATATATGGGAAGCTTTCCGTATTTGCGGGTATTGTCAGACGGCTTCCGGGAAGATGCGGCATCGCAAAGAGAAGTCCGCTCACGAACTGACTGCTCAATACGTCTTCGGGCGAAAAATCGAAGGATCCAAGCCGCCCATCGATCGTGAGTGCGTTTTTTTGCAGGGAAAATCCGATTTTCTGCTCTTCAAAAAGCGTTTTATAGAGCGAAAGCGGGCGGGATAACAGTTTTTCGGAGCCGTTGAGCGTCTTTTTGCCGCCCGAGAGCGTCAGAAGCGGGAGCAGAAGGCGCAGGGTCGATCCGCTCTCTTTGCAATCGAGGATCGCGTTCGGATCCCATTTTTCGGGTGATCTGCCCTCGATGAAGAGATTTTCGCCCGCGAACGTGCAATTTACCCCGCATTTTCGGAGGCAGTCGAGGGTTCTTTCACCGTCATCGCAGGGGAAATAACCGCTGATTTCGGAAACGCCTTCCGATATTGCCGATGCGATGAGCAGGCGGTGCAGATGGCTCTTGGAGGGCGGCGCCTCGACCTCGCCCGCAAGTTTCGACGGACGAAAAACGACTTTCATCGCTTTTCCCTCTCAAGAAGCGCGTCGATCGCCTCGATGTAGCCGTCGAATCCGTGACCCGCGATCGTTTTGAAGCACGCCTTGCCGACGAAGCTGACTCTTCTGAATCTTTCGCGCTTTTTGACGTTTGAAATATGCACTTCGACCGCGGGAATCTTCACGCTTTTGAGAGCGTCGAGGAGCGCGATCGACGTATGCGTATAGGCGCCCGCGTTGATGACGATACCGTCAACGCTTTCGTTCGCCTCCTGAATTTTGTCGATCAGATCGCCCTCGTGATTCGATTGGAAAAGCGTGACTTCGATCTTCTTTTCTTCGGCGTATTTTTCGATCAGAGCCGAGAGATCGGCGTAGGTCTTTTCGCCGTAGATCATAGGCTCGCGCACGCCGAGCATATTCAGATTCGGTCCGTTCAGAACGAGGATTTTCATGGGTTATCCTTTCACAGATGCAAGGTTTTGAGGATAAAATCGGCGGCTTCTTCGGGCGTTTTTTCGCCCGTGAGCGTCAGATCCGCGATCTTTTCGTAGATCGGGCGGCGCTCGGAATACATTTTTTCAAGCGCCGGACGGTCCTTGACGAGCGGTCTTCCGCCGATCGCGCCGATCTCAGCGGGTGTACGGTCGAGGAAGACGAAAAAGCCGTTGCGCGCAAGTTTTTTTGCGTTGTCGGGATCGAGCGGGAGCCCGCCGCCCGTCGCGATCACGAGTCCCGTTTCGGGGGACAGATCCGTCGCGATCCTTCTTTCTGCGGCTCTGAAATACGCTTCCGATCTCTCCGAAAAAATACGTGGGATCGGCATTTTTTCGCGATCTTCGATCAATTCGTCCGTGTCGACGAATTTCTTGCCGCATTTTGCGGCAACGATCC
>JAZLHQ010000127.1:0-6204 GCA_045616925.1 Eubacteriales bacterium
ACGTTTTCCTGCGGAAAAAGGGGATCGCGAAGCGGAGGTGGGATTGAAGGCAAGCAGAGCAGACAATCCCCCAGTCTCGCCGTAGGCGAGCCAGCCCCCTTTGCACAAGGGGGCCGGCCGTTCTCCGTAGGGGTCGGCTCAAGCGCATAGCGCGCCGACGGTCCGCCAAACTATTCCCTGTACACCCCGTTTTCGCACACGATCCTGTGCGCGCCGGGGGCGGTGATCTCGTCGCACGCGGTGATGATGACCTGCAGGCCGCGCATACGCGAACTGACGTAATCGCGGCGCTTGTTGTCAAGCTCCGACAAAACGTCGTCGAAGAGATATACGGGCTGCTCGCCGGTCACTTCTCCGCAGATCTGCCCTTCCGAAAGCTTCAACGCCAACGCGATACTGCGCTGCTGCCCCTGCGAGGCAAAACTGCGCGCCTCAGAGCCGTTCAGCATAAGGGTCAGATCATCCTTGTGCGTGCCGAATAACGTCGCGCCGTAGTGAATTTCGCGCTCGTGCGAGCGCATCAGTTCCTCGTAATACTGTTCTTTGGACTTGCGGCAGAGATAAAGCACGTCGGGCACTTCCCCGCCGTTCGTCATTTCGGTGAAAAATTGCCTGCTTGCGGCGTTTAATTTACAGGCGTACTCTTCCCGCTTTTCGGCGATAAACGCCGCTTCCTCGGCAAGTTTTTCGGACCACGCGCCGATCGTCAGCCGGAACGACGTCATATCGTCGGGCGCGTTCGCGATCAGACGGTTTCTTTCGGTCAGAATCTTGTCGTAGCGCTGGATCGCTGAGAGATAGGAGGGCGAGAGCTGCGAGATCGCGGCGTCGAGGAACGCGCGCCGGACGGCGGGTCCTTCCTTGACGATCGACAAATGCTCGGGCGTGAACAAAACCGCGCGGAAATTGCCGATGAATTCGCTCAGCCGGCGGATATAAACGCCGTTTTTCGAGCAGACGCGTCTGCCGTTCAGAGAATAGCGGATCTGAAGCTCGTTTTCGCGCTGTCTGTCGCGGTAATTGACGCCGACGGACGCGAATTCCTCGCCGAAGCGGACGAATTGCTTTTCGTGGGTGGTCCTGTGACTGCGCCCCTCGGCGCAGAGGTAGATCCCCTCAAGCGCGTTGGTCTTTCCCTGCGCGTTCTGCCCGACGATCAGATTGATGCCGCTCGTGAAACGAAGAGTCTGTTTTTCGATATTGCGGAAATTTTCAAAGGATGCCGACAGGATCTCCATAGGAAATCATTCCTGCATCTTGACGGGGCAGACCATGTAGAGATAATCCTGCCCTTCGGTCTTTTCTTTCGCCTTCAGAATGATGCTGATGAGAGGGCTCGACAGGTCGATCGTGACGACGTCGCCGTCAGCGGCTCTCAGAGCGTCGAGCAGATAGCGGCAGTTGAAGCCGATGACCATATCGTCGCCTTCCTTTTCGACGGGCACTTCGTCGTAGACGCTGCCCGTGACGGAGACGGAGGATACGTACAGCGCGTCGCCCGAAAATTCGCAGCGTACGCAGCTTTTTGCCTGGCCGAGCATTCTGTCCTCGGTGACGAGGGACGCGCGCTCAAGAGCCGCAATAAGGTCCATTCTGCGCACCGAGACGTTGACCTTCGGGCTCTTCGGCACGACTCTTTCGTAGTCGATGTATTCGCTGTCAATGAGGCGCGAGAAGAAAGTCTTGCTTTCGAAGCGGATGATGACGTGCTTTCTGCCGAGATAGAAGGAGATCGGCTCCTCTTCGTCGGTGATCAGCTTGAAGAGCTGGTTGAGCGTTCTGCCCGGAATGATGAAGGAGAGATCAAGATCGGAGCCGTCCTTGTTCTTGTTGAGCAGCTCACAGTCCTTTTCTCTGACGGCGAGACGGTTGCCGTCGCAGGCGACGAGCTTCAGCTTGCCGTTCTTGACGTCGAAGAACGTACCGCAGAGCATCGGACGCTGTTCGGTCGTCGCGACCGCGAAAAGCACCTGGGAAAGCATCTTTTTAAGCGTTCCGGCTTCGATCGAGAATCCCCTTTCGCCGGACAGTTCGGGAAGGCTCGGGAAAACCTCGCCGTCGAGCGCGTGGAGTTCAAAACGCGCTTTTCCGCTCGTGATCTCGCAGACGTTTTTTTCGTCGATATAAAGGTCGATGAAATCGCCCGGCATGATCTTGATGATGCGGGAAAGCTTCTGCGCGTTGATGATGTAGTTTCCTTTTTCCGTGAACTGGCACGGGATCTCGGTCCGAAAGCCTTTTTCAAGATCGTAGGTCGTCAAAGAGCAGTAACCCTCTTTTTCGGTGCGGAAGCGGATGCCTTCGATCGCGGGGATCGTGTTCTTGTCGGATACGGCGCACAGCGAATCCTGCACCGCGGCTTCAAGGACTTCTTTGTTGAACGTGATTTTCATTTCGTACTCCATTCTAACGCTGCCGATCGGTATTCCGGCGGTTTTTAACCGCTTTCGTTCCGACTCGCGCACGCGCTTTTCAGTAAGGTAGTAAATTTATTAAGGAGAAAAAGATTTAGGGGCTGTGGATACTGTGGAAAAGTCCGGAAATCCTTTTGTGATGCGGATTTCGGGAGATTTTTCCGCGGGAAAAGTCTGTTTCTGAAAGACCTTTTGCTTGTGGAAAACGGGATCTTCGGCGATTTTCCCGGATCGTCGGTTTTTGAAAAACGATCGGGATCCGTTTTTCAACAGTCTCTCCACAGGCACTTCCAACAGATTTTTTGTGGAAAAACCGGAATTTTCAACAATGAAACTGTTGAAAAAATCAGGAAAGTCTTCCCTTCAGGGTCGCGACCGAAAAACCCGAGAAATAAACGGTTTTTTTCGTGACGACGATCGAGCGCGGGATATCGGGAGAAACGTTCTTGAGTCTTCCCTCTTTTTCGGCGCGTCTCAAATACGCGCGCGTTTCGGCGCTCAGCGTGACTTTGTCGAGGTCGAGGATGCAGACGATGTCGTCGGTATCCTCCGAAACGTCGGCGGAAATGTCGAGATAAGCCATTATTCCATCAATTCCTCGATGATCTCGTTGACTTCAAGCTCTAAAAGATGATTCTCGCTGATGCGGTCAGAGAGCTTCGTGTTCGCCGTGATGATCGTCGAATGGTCGCGGTTGAAGAGCTTTCCGAGCTCCGGGAACGACATGCCGGTCACGCGGCGGATGATGTAGATCGCGAGCGTTCTCGCGTCCGAGACCGTCTTCGTGCGGTTCTTGCTCATCAGATCTTCCTGCGAAATGTCGTATTTCTTCGCGACGCGCTTGATGATCTTTTCGGCGATCGTCTGCGGATCGTCGACGTGGTGGACGATCGAATCGACGCATTCGTGTACGAGCTTGACGGAAAGCGTCTCGCCCGACAGGAAGGTTTTCGCCGAAATGCGCTTGACGACGCCTTCGAGCTGGCGGATGTTGGAGCGCACGGATTCCGCGATCACGTTGCACATTTCGTCGGTCAGCTTGAGTCCGATCGTTTTCGCCTTGTTTTTGACGATCGCGAGCCGCAGCTCAAGATCAGGCGGCTGGATGTCGGCGATGAGTCCCCATTCGAAACGGGTCTTGAGACGGTCTTCAAGCAGCTTGATGTCCTTCGGCGGTCGGTCGCTCGTCATGATGATCTGCTTGTTTTCCTCGTAAAGTGCGTTGAAGGTGTGGAAAAATTCCTCCTGCGTCGCGTTTTTGCCCGCGATGAACTGGATATCGTCGATCAGAAGTACGTCCGCCTGACGGTAAATATTGCGGAATTCCGTCTGCGAGTTGTTGCGGATCGATTCGATCATCTGATTCGTGAAATCGTCGCCCTTGACGGATTTGATCACCATTTCGGGGTGCAGACGGCGGATCTCGTTCGAGATCGCGTTCAGAAGGTGGGTCTTGCCAAGTCCCGACGCGCCGTAAATGAAGAGCGGGTTGTAGTCGGTCGCGGGAGATTTTGCGACGGCGTAGCACGCGGCGTGCGCGAATTTATTGGAATTGCCGACGATGAAGTTGCCGAACGTGTAATCGGCGTTCGAAACGATCGAAGGAATCGGCGTGATTCCCTGCTCGTTGATTTCCTGAAGCGGCTGCGGTTCACTTTCCGGAGCGTCGTTCGCGGCGGGCGCTTCCTTCGGCATATCGGGATAAGTGACGCTGACGGTCACGGGATATCCGACCGTGTCGGAAATCACTCCCTCGAGGTGTTCTTTGTGGCTGGACAACAGTATATTGCGTTTGAATGCGCTCGGCACCTCAATGCTCGCCCGTGTCGCGTCGAGGTAATTGAGCTTCGCGTCTGACAGCCAGAGATTGCATACGGTTTCCGTGTACCGCTCTTTGAAAAGCTCGAGTACGCGTTCCCATATTTCGGGGTATTGTTCCATGGCATTCCTTTCTTTTGTATTGAATTGAAAATATCAACAGTTGTGCAAAACTATTATACCATAAGGAAAAACATTTTGCAAGAGTTTTTCAAATATTTTATTAAATATATAATAATATAATATAGCGGCGCGGATTTTATTCCGGTCGACTTATTGCGACGTTTTACGCGTGAAAATTATGGTAAAATATGGCACAATGTGTAAAGAAATCGGAATAAGACGAAAGAAGGAATGAAAGATGAAAAAAAACGGAAAATATTATACACTTCCCCGTGTGTTCGGAAGAATCAGAGAGGATCGGATCTACGACGTGCCGCTTGATGAGATCGCGGAAAAATGGCATCAGAGGCGCGTTTACGATGAAGTCAAGGTCGCAAAACTCGCAAATTCGATCCGTGAAAACGGGCTCTGCGAGCCGATCCTGCTTCTCGTAAACCGTAATAAGCGCGATCCGGCGGGCTGTAACACTTTGAAGAGAATAGCCGTGCGTATCGCGGCACTCGTTAAAGCGATCGGAAACAAGAACACGTACGAATTTTCGCTGATTTCGGGCGGCTATCGCCTGCGTGCGTACAGTCTTTTGGGATTGTCAACGATTCCGGCGCGGTTTCTCTGCGAAGAGATCACGTTTTTGCCGGACAGCGTTGTGGTCGGTAAAAATAGCGAAAAACGCGCGATAGACCGTTACAAACTACGAAAAGATATACGTTTAACGCGGAATAACCGCCTTGCGGCGGCACTTTGCGCGCATGAATTTACGGAAAACGTACAATATTTCGATGAAGCCGCGCGTTTATCCGAACTTTGCAGGATCTTCGGGTGCAGGATCAATCATCTTGCTGCGGTACTCACTCTTGACAAAGCGGAAACCGAGCGCAAGGTTTCCCTTCTGATGCTTTCGGATAAGCTGCGTACAATACTGGAACAAAATATGCTGCCAGAGGCGTTCGCAAGTCTTCTTTTACGTCTGCCGAACGATCAGATGCGCGTATCTGCGCTTGAGCGGATCGTTGACGATTCTATGAGTTATCCGGACGCGGAGCGGCTCGTCGAGCAGATGAAGACCGAAAAGTCGAGTTCTTATACGCAGACGCGGCAATTTTACTGTAAAGACCCGCGGATTCTCGTAAATTCAGTCGTAAAAGCCGCAAAATCTATACAGAACAGTGGACTCGACGTCGAATACGACGTTTTAGAGACGGAAAGCGGTGCGACGGTCACCGTAAACGTGCAGAAGCCGGTGTGTAAATCGCTCTCGATTGTTTCACGTGAAACGTTGTCGGTAAAATAATCCGATGTTTCACGTGAAACGTATTGACATACGCAAGAATAGATGCTATAATAGCCGAAGAGGTGATAAAATGCAAAAAACGCAAACTTCAGGCAAAATTATTGCTTTTGCAAACGAAAAAGGCGGTATCGGTAAGACTACGACGGCCGTAAACGTTGCTGCTTGTATGGCAAAACACGGCAAAAAGGTCCTTATTTGCGACTGTGACCCGCAAGGCAACGCAACGAGCGGCGTCGGAATCAACAAAAAGAACCTTACCGCGACCACTTATGAGGTATTAACAGGTCAAATTTCAGCAAAAGACGCAATTTTACCGACACAATTCGACAATCTCTTCGTTATGCCCGCGAATATCGGGCTTGCAGGTGCTTCCGTTGAACTTGTTTCGGAAGAAAACTGCAATTTGCTTCTGAAAACCGCTTTTTCGGATATCAGATCCGAGTTCGACTACGTCGTGATCGACTGTCCGCCGTCTCTGGGACTTCTGACCGTCAATGCGCTCAGCGCCGCCGATGGCGTCATTATCCCGATGAACTGCGAGTTTTACGCGCTCGAAGG
>JAZLHQ010000128.1:0-2036 GCA_045616925.1 Eubacteriales bacterium
GTGCTGAACTCGATCTTCGAATCGTAGGATTTGAGTCTTGCTTTCAAACTGTCGAGCTGGTAATTGACCTCGGACAGCTGCTTGTAGATATCGAGCGTTTCGGACGTGGACGAAGACTTTTCGAGCATCGTTTCAAACGCTTTCTGCTCGATCTCGAGCGCGCGGATGTGGCTTTCGATATCGACGTAGTTCTCCGTCACGTCGAGAACGTTTTCGGAGCGGTACGTGACCGTGCAGAGCTTGCCGAGTTCATCGGAGAAGAGGTCGAGCTTGTCGGAGGGGATCCTGATCGTGAAATTCGCGTACCGGTAGTCGCCGGCTCTGCCGTTTTCACGCGCGGATTCGACGTAACCGCCGACGTTTGCGACCTTTTCCTTGAGATCGGAAATAAGACTGTCGTAAGTCTTCGTTTCGACGGACATCTCCATATTGCGGATCAGCTTGCGCCCGGATATTTCGAGATCCTCGTTTCCGATCTCGCTTTTGATCTTTTCGGATTCCATGGACGCGTTCGCGAACGCGTACGAATCCCCTTTGTCGTAAGATTTCGCGCATCCCGAGAAAAGCAGGGACGCGAAAAGAAGCAGGGAAAGACAAACAATAACGCGGCGTTTCATAATAACTCCTCTCATTTCAGGTTGTTGAATACCTGCATTTCGCAAAGTTCGCGGTTCGCAAAGGCGTAGTAGGGGATGAATTTTGCCGTGATCTCTTCATAGTCCGGACGGAAATCGCTGTAAAGCGGCGCGTTTTCGTCGGTTTTTTTGCGGCGGTACGCGCGCATGGAGAGCGTCGGGACGCCGAGCTCGGTGTTTTTGCCGGCGACGATGCGCGATTTCGTGTCAAGACGGATGCTTCGCAGACTGTTTCCGTTGTCGATGCCTTCCATGCAGTAAACGACCGGTCCGCGCATAAGAGCGGCTCTTGCGTTATCCTGATAGACCTCGGTGCGCGCTTCGACGAGGCGCGGTTTCATCGGGAAGTCAAATTCGAGCGTTTCCCCGTCCCTGACGTCAAAATAGGCGTAGCCCTTGACGGTCTTGTACGCGTTCCCGCGGTACCATTCGGGCACGCGCACGGCAATTCTGCAGCTGCCGCCCGTCACGGTGATCCTGACTTTTCCGCTGTCGGGAAATCTCGTCTCCTGTCTGACGGTCAGCTTTTTGCCGCCGATCTCAAAAGAGGCGGTGCTTGCCATATACTGATTGACGAAGAGCGTGTCCTCGGACGCCGTGTAGATCAGATCGGAAACGCACGGCAGAAGACGCAGGATGTTCGGCGGGCAGCAGGAGCAGCTGAAGACCTCGCTGCGCTGTGGCTTCGGATAGCGGATCGGTTTGTTTCCGAACTGTTCGATCGCGTTCTTGTAGGGCATGACCTCAAGCGGATTTTCGTAGAAGAAGCGCTTGCCGTCGAGCGAGACGGAGGAGAGGAAGCCGTTGTAAAGCACGCGCTCGATCACGTCGGCGTACTTCGAATCCGCCTCGATCTTCTGCATACGGGAAGCGAAGAAAATAAGTCCGATGCCCGCGCACGATTCGGTGTAGGCAAGGAGGTTCGGCAGGTCGTAATCGACCGTGAACGCTTCGCCGCAGTAGGTGGAGCCGATGCCGCCCGTCACGTACATTCTCTTCTTCGTGATATTGTCAAAAAGCGTTTCGCACGCGGATCTCAATTCATCGTCGCCGGTGATGAGCGAAAGATCCGCCATCGCCGTATAGAGATAGACGGCGCGCACGGAGTGCCCCTCGGCGGTCTTCTGCAGACGAACGGGCAGGTGGGACTGGTTGTAGCGGTTGCATTCTTCGGAATTGTCAGGGCAGCCGCGCTTGTTGATGAAATAAAGCGCGAGGTCGAGATAACGCTTTTCCTTCGTGCATTCGTAAAGCTTGACGAGCGCAAGCTCGATCTCCTCGTGACCGGGCGTCTCGAACGCCGTGTTTCTGAGCGTCTTGAAGCGCAGCTCGATGTAGTCGGCGTAGCGGCACATGATGTCGAGGAATCTCTTCTTGCCCGTCGCGTAGTAGTAGGCGACG
>JAZLHQ010000129.1:0-6451 GCA_045616925.1 Eubacteriales bacterium
CTTCACCCAACACACCAATCCATAAAATTAAAAATGGCGATATACGGTATATGCAAAAGATTTCATTTGCAAAAAAGATATAGCCCGTTGCCTTATCAATTATGATAACCGTTAGTCCCAATAGAATTACAAGTGTGAAAAATGAAAGAACTATGGTGAAAAATGTCTTTGCGAATTTCGACATCGTTTACCTCCGCAAATTCCGATTTGTCAATATCCCGCATGTCTGTTTTGCTGCACAAAAAGCAAAAATTCTTCCTTATTCACCCGTCCCTTTTCCTGCAGGTTTTTGATATTGCGTCGGGGGCGGGTCGTCGTGCGCGTAAAGCGCTTGGCGCCGACCCCTACGGGGATAAATCGCGCCGTTCGGAGAGGGTGTTTGCTTTGTTCTTACGAACTCGTAGGGCGGGGGCTTGCTCCCGCCGAAAACGGGCACCAATCCCGTACGTCGAATGTTTGCGGCATTTCTTCTGATATTAGTATTGGAGCAATTCGATATTTTCAGAAGCGGCGGGAGCAAGCCCCCGCCCTACGGCGTCGGTGCGAACAATACGGTCGCCCGCCTCGCAAATTACGCACCGAACGCGATTGTGGCGGGCGGTCAAACCCGCGCGTAAAGCGTGTTGAGGTAGAGCCAGCGGTCGGTGTCGATGCCGAAAAGCTGCTCGACCGTCAGACGGTAACGCCAGTTGCCGTCTGGACTGCCCGGAATATTCATGCGCGTGTCCGCGCCGTAACCGAGGACGTCCTGGATCGGAAGGATCACCGTTTTAGCGGCGCTCCGAAGGACCGTCCGGATGATCGTTTCGCATCCGCTCTTCCAATCGCCGGAATGACCGCAGTAATCGAGCATATAGCGGCGGGTTCCGTCGTCGAGTTCCCAAATGTAGCCGAGAAGCGTATTGTTGTCGTGCGTACCCGTATAGGCGACGCAGTTTTCGGGATAGGCGTGCGGACGGTGATGATCGT
Source organism: Eubacteriales bacterium (assembly GCA_045616925.1). GTDB lineage: Bacteria > Bacillota > Clostridia > Oscillospirales > CAG-272 > JAZLHQ01. Next base: position 970 of record JAZLHQ010000129.1, read on the forward strand.
CACCGTCTATGAATCCGAACTGGAAGACGCGCATACCGGGGAGTTCGGATGCCTTGAGAAGCGCGGACAGGTCTTCGTCGACGACGCCGAGATCCTCGGCGATGATCGTCTTGTCGCCCGCGACTTCTTTGAGGACGTTGACGAAATCGAGTCCCGGACCTTTGACCCACTTGCCGTTTTTCGCAGTTTTTTCATCGGCACCGATGCTGAAATACGCGGAAAATCCGCGGAAATGGTCGATCCGCACGCCGTCGAAGAGGTGCATCGCGCGCTCCATACGCGCGCGCCACCAGCGATAGCCGTCCTTTTTCATATAGTCCCAGTCGTAGAGAGGGTTGCCCCAGAGCTGCCCGTCCTTCGAGAAATAATCGGGCGGGACGCCCGCGACGCGCTCGGGACGCAGATTTTCGTCGAGTTGGAAATTCTCGGGGGCTTCGTAAACGTCCGCGCTGTCGCGGTCGACGTAGATCGGCAGGTCGCCGATCACAAAAACGCCCGCGTCGTTTGCGTATTTTTTGAGTTTCTGCCACTGACGGTCGAATTCGTACTGGCAGAAAGCGTGAAGTCGATAGGTCTTTTCGTCGGGCGCGATCGCAGGATCGAAATCCTGAAGTTCCCTGCCGCCGTTTGCCTTTTTCAGCGCCATAAAGCGGCAGAACGCCTCGATATGCGGGTTGTTTTTCAGAAATTCGCCGATCCTGTCGTTGAATCCGAAGCGTTCGGCGGCAAGGAAAAGCAATTCAAGGCGCTCGTCGAGGCGCTCGAATTCGCATTTCCACGGCGTTGATTCGTACGCCGACGTGAGTTCGGCTTTCGTCAGAAGTCCGTTCTCAAAAAGCGTTTCGGGGTCGATGAACCACGGGTTGCCGGCGAACGCCGAATAGGATTTATAGGGGGAGCCGTAGCGGTCGGGCATCGAAAACGGGAGCGTCTGCCAGACGGAAAATCCCGCTTTTTTCAAAAAATCCACGAAGGCGTACGCCTCTTTGCCGAAATTTCCGCAGCCGTATCTGCCCGGCAGCGAGGAAACGTGCATCAGAATTCCGCTTTTTCTCATCGTTTCGTCCTTTTTTATTGAATTCCTTCGGCTTTTTCGGCGCTCCGGAGCCATTCGATCATATCCGAAAGCGCCCCGATCGTCTCTGCGTGATTGCAGCGTTCACGGAACGCGGGCGAGCCGCGCAGACCGTAGGAATACCACGCGAGATGCTTGCGCATTTCGAGCACGGCGATCGCTTCCCCGCGATCGAGAGCCAGAAGTTCAAGATGTCTTTTCGCCGTATCGGCGAGTTTGTCGCCGTCGGGCGGCGTATAGGTCCTTCCCTCGAGCGCCGCCGTCAGTTCCTCAAAGAGGAAGGGATTGCCCTGACAGGCTCTGCCGATCATCACGCCGTCGCAGCCCGTTTCCCTTTTCATCCGGAGAAAATCGTCCGCGTTTTTAACGGATCCGTTGCCGACGACGGGGATCTTCACGGCGTCCTTGACATCCCCGATGATCTGCCAGTCGAAGGAATCGGAATACATTTCTTCCTTCGTGCGCGCGTGGACGGTCACGAGCGAAGCGCCGCCGCTTTCGGCGGCTTTTGCACATTCGACCGCGTTTTTGTGGTCGGAATCGATCCCTGCGCGGATCTTGACCGTGACGGGCACGCTAACCGCCGACGCGATCGCCGAGACGATCTTCTCGATCAGATCGGGCGAGCGCATCAGCGCCGAGCCGTCGCCCGACGAATAGATCTTATGCACGGGGCAGCCCATATTGACGTCGATCGCCGCCGGCGGGACGGTGCTTCTGCAATAGGGATAATCGAGGTCGAGAAGGTGTTTGGCGGCGTAGGCGAGGATCTCCGGATCGTGCCCGAAAAGCTGCACGGCGCAGGGGGAATATTCCTTCTCCGTCACGGCAAGCCGCGCCGTTTTCCTGTCTTTATAGAAGACGCCCTTCGCCGAGATCATCTCGGTCGTCATGAATTCCGCGCCGAATTCCTTGCAGAGAACGCGGAACGGTCTGTCCGTAACGCCCGCCATCGGCGCCAAAAAGATCCCGTGTTTTAACGTAATATTGCCGAACCTCATCATTTCTGATCAACTTTTTTCAGAAGTGCGGGCAGTTCGCAGACGCTGTCGACCTGCCATTCCGGCTTTTCAAGATCCTTGACGTGCCAGACGCCCGTCGTTCTGACCCAGACGGCGGGGCAGCCCGCGTTATAGGCGCCCTTGATATCCGTTTCGGGATTATCGCCGACGAACGCCATTTCCCCGCACGATACGCCGAGTTTGTCTGCCGTCAGTTCGAAGATCTCCTTCGCGGGCTTTCTGTAAGCGGTATCGCCCGAAATGACGATCAGATCGAACTTGTCGGCAAAGCCGATCATTTCGATCTTTCTTGCCTGCAAAGCGTGATAGCCGTTCGTGATGATCGCGAGTTTATAGCCGTCGGCCTTCAGGGTGTCGAGCATCTCCTCGACGCCCGGATATTTCGCCGCGTAGCGGAAAAACGCGTCCTCGAGGAAGTCCTTATAGGTCGCGAACTCAATTTCCCGCGAAAAGAATCCGTCTCTGACGAGCCGGTCGAAGACGGCGCGCCAGCCGTAACATATCTCTGCTTTATCCGCATCGCAGAGGAGTCTCGCGGATTTTTCCGCGTCAAAGGCAAGCGGGAGCTTTTCCGTCATCTCGGGGATGACGGACGAAAGCGTTCCGTAGCGGTCGAAGAGCGTGTGGTCGAGGTCGAATGCAATTGCTTTGATCATATTAACGTTCCTTTATTCTTTGTCGAAATGCAGCGCGATGAAGTCGAGCAGGAGCGGCATCCACGAGCCCGCGAGCGGGAGATAATACTTCCCGACGGAAAGTCCCGAGCCGTGCCAGCCGAACGGATAGATATTGAGCGAATAGGGGATATGCTTTTCCCCGAGCGCGAGCGCCATATTGATCGAGTTCTCGACGGCGACGCCCGCGTCTGCGGCGATATGCCACAAAAACATCGGCGGGTTGTCGTCACGCACCGCGAGCTCGCCCGAATAATCGGCGATCATCGCCTTTTTCTGCTCTTTGGAAAGCTCGCTGCCGAGGAAAATGTCGCGCGTCGTCGAATGCGTGTACTTGCCGAGGGAGATCACGGCGTAGCACAGTACGCCGAGGTCGGGACGGCTCGACACGCGTTCGACGGGATCGTCGGCATTCGGATCGCCGTCGTCGTAATGGGTCGAAATGCAGGAGGCGAGGTGTCCGCCCGCCGAAAATCCCATCACGCCGATCTTGTCGGCGTCGTAGCCGTACTTCGGAGCGAGATACCGGACGAGACGCATCGCGCGGTGTCCGTCCGAGAGGATCGCGCGGTAGTCGTAGGGTCTTCTTCTGTAATGCAGGACGAAGGCGGAGATGCCCGCTTCGTTGAATCTTTCGGCGATTCCCTCCCCCTCGTGCTCGGCAAGCGCGATGTACGCGCCGCCCGGACAGACGAGCATACACTTTTTGGCGCCTTCGACGATGAACGGCACGAGATACGGCTCCTCCATTCCGTATTCGGGTACGAAATACGGGACGTCTTTTTCCCACAGTTTGATCTGTTCCATCTTACTTCACCTCCGCTTTTCCGCAAAGAACGAAATTCAGATTGTCGACGAGCAGCCTGACCCAGCTGCCGACGAGCGGCGCGTAGCGGTCGCCGGAGGCGAGCGAACGGCCGTGTCTGCCGTACGGGAAGACGTGAAGCTCGAACGGGATCTTTTTCTCACGGAGCGCCAGCGCCATGTGGAGCGCGTTCTCGACCGGCACGACGGCGTCCTCCGCCGTATGCCAGAGGAAGATCGGCGGGTTATCGTCCTGTACGGAAAGTTCGCCGGAATAATAGTTGAGCAGGGTCTTTTTCAGAAAATCGTCGGGGGTCCCGCTGCCGGCGAATACTTTTGCGGATCCCTGATGCGCGTGATCAACGAGCGATATGACGGCATAGCAGAGGATGCCCGTATCGGGGCGGCTCGACATACGCTCGACGGGATCCGCGGACAGCGAATCTCCCTTGTCGTAGCGGGTCGACATGACGGACGCGATATGTCCGCCCGCGGAAAAGCCGATGACGGCGATCTTATCGGGGTCGTAGCCGTATTCGGGCGCGAGGTAACGCGTAAGACGCACGGCGCGGGAGCCGTCCGAAACGATCGCGCGGTAGTCGTAGGGGGCTACGCGATAATTGAGGATGAAGGCGGAAATGCCGTTTTGATTGAGCGCGTCGGCGATGCACGTGCGCTCGTGCTCGACGAGGTTGTGATAGCCTCCGCCCGGGCAGACGATGACGCAGATCCTCGAGCCTTTTACCATGTGAGGCTCAAGATACGGCTCCTCCTGCCCTTTTTCGGGATCGAAATACGGAGTTCCGTTTTCCCAGAGTTTGATTTTGATACGTTCGTTTTCCATTTGTTCCTCCCTGACGTGCGGAATGATATACAAACGTATCATAGCATATTTTTTCGATAAAATCAAGATTTTTTCGTAATCTCCTTTACAAATCGGCGGGTTTCGTGTATAATGATGAAAATGACGAAAATAGTAACTAAGGGGGTTTTCCGTATGCTTTACGAAAATATGCAATTCCTTTCCTCATACGATCCCGAGATCGCCGACGCGATCAGGGCGGAGCTCGAAAGAGAGCAGAACGGCATCGAGCTGATTGCTTCCGAAAACGTCGTTTCCGAGGCGGTCCTCGCCGCGAACAGTTCCGTTCTCACCAACAAATACGCCGAGGGGTATCCCGGAAAGCGCTACTACGGCGGCTGCCAGTGCGTGGATATCGCCGAAAACATCGCGATCGAACGCGCGAAAAAGCTCTTCGGCGCCGAATTCGTCAACGTCCAGCCGCACAGCGGCGCGCAGGCGAACACCGCCGTTTACGTCGCGCTGCTTCACCACGGCGACACCGTCATGGGTATGAATCTTGCCTGCGGAGGACATCTGACGCACGGCTCGCCCGTCAACATTTCGGGCATCATGTACAATTTCGTTCCCTACGGCGTCTCTGCCGAGACCGGCAGGATCGATTACGACGAAGTCGAGCGCATCGCGCTCGAATGCCGTCCGAAAATGATCGTCGCGGGCGCATCCGCTTATCCGAGGATCATTGATTTCGAGCGCTTCGCCTACATCGCGCACAAGGTCGGCGCTTATCTGATGGTCGACATGGCCCACATCGCGGGGCTCGTCGCGGGCGGGCAGCATCCCTCTCCCGTTCCGTACGCCGACATCGTCACGACGACGACGCACAAGACCCTGCGCGGTCCGCGCGGAGGTATGATCATGTGCCGCGAGGAACTCGGAAAAGCGATCAATAAGGGCATTTTCCCCGGCACGCAGGGCGGTCCTCTCATGCACACGATCGCCGCCAAAGCCGTCTGCCTCGGCGAGGCTTTGAAGCCCGAATTCAAGGATTACGCGAAGAAGATCAAGTCGGAGGCCAAGCGGGCTTAGGAAGACAAATTAAATC
>JAZLHQ010000130.1:0-5539 GCA_045616925.1 Eubacteriales bacterium
CCGCAAGATCCGCCCGTTTTTCGGGCAAAAACTGCGTTTCTCTGACCGGAAGTACCGTAAGACTGTCGATGTCGTCCGTCCTTCTCTGCGTAATGAGGTCGAAATAGCTCATCCGGTCGACGGATCGATCCCAGAATTCAATGCGCACGGGGGCGTCTTTGCCCGGTGAGAAAATATCGAGGATCTCGCCGCGGCGCGCGTACTGTCCCTCGGAATCGACGGTTTCGACGCGGCGGTAGCCGCCCGTCGTCAGTTTGACGCAAAGCTCGTCGGGATCGTAATCTTTGCCGTTTTCGATCGAAAACACGGTGTTTTCGAAGAAACCGACCGGCATCGTATAGAGCATCAGCGCGTCGGGCGTCGCGATCACGCAGTCACAGGCGTTTTTGTAAACGGCGTAAAGCGCGGACAGGCGCTGGCGCTCGAACTCGTGGGAGGCGGTCATATTCCGCAGCGTCAGATCTCTGACGGGATAAAAGACGGCACTGACGCCGAAATCGGCAAGCGCCGAGATCAGCTTATACCCCTCTTTTTCGCTCGGCGTGAGCATCAGAGCGGGCGTGTTTTTTTCTTCGCGATCCGTGATGAGGCGCGCGCAGAACGCAGCTCTCGCGCCATCGGAAAAACCGCTGACGAGCATCGGCAGCGGTGTTGATTTTTTATGAAGGATCAGTTTTCGCAGATCTTCGTATTCCTTTTCGGAAGCTACGAAATCCAGTATTTCACGGATCTTTTCGTTCATTTTCCAATTATTTCAGTTGAATTTGCACATGGCTTCTTCAAATTTCCGATCGAGTACGAATGGGATCGCGTCGCACGCTTTCGTGAGCGTTTCGCCGAAAAGCGGCTCGTCCTCCTTCGGGATCTTTCCGAGTACCCACGCCGCGAGATCGTAATCGGGGGACGGTTTGAGTCCGACGCCGATCCGAATACGCGGGAAATCTTCGCTTCCGACGTGCGAAATGATGCTCTTCATTCCGTTGTGTCCGCCCGCGCTTCCGTTCTTGCGGATGCGCAGTTTGCCGATCGGAAGGTAAATATCGTCGTAAAGCACGACGATATGATCCGGCGCAATCTTATAGAACGCGGCGGCGGGGCCGACCGCTTCGCCGGACGCGTTCATAAAGGTCTGCGGCTTCATCAGAATACATCTGTAATTGCCGATCATGCCGTCGCCGACGAGGGCGTTGAATTTCGACGTCACGACGCGGATACCGTATTTTTCGGCGAGCAGGTCGAGTGCGCGGAAACCCGTGTTATGGCGCGTTTTCGCGTATTCCGCGCCGGGATTTCCGAGTCCGACGATCAGATACGAAACGGACGCGTTCGTATCGGCAGTTTTAGGCGTCGATCTGATTTTTTCAAACAAAGCAAAAATATCACTCATCGGGATCTTCCTTTATTGGGGTCAGGAGCGGATCGGCTTCCCCGCTCTCCGTCTCAAGCGTATCCGTTTCGTCGGAGATCGTAAAGAGCTTCGTCAGCTTATCCGCATCAAAGAGGAGGTTGTACTGCATCATTTCGTAAAGCAGCAGGGTGTTGGTGGAATCTTTCGGGTCAAACGCGTGATAAACGTATTTTCCCGTCTCTTCATCGACGTTCCACCAGCCGAAGGCGTTCATCGCGCTGATTTTTTCGGAAACGGTCGAAACGAAACGGAAATAATCCGTCTGCTGAAGCCCCAGAATGTTCATAAGACGCGGGCCGAGGAAGTTGAGACTCGTAAGTTCCCTCTCTTCGTCCTTGAAATCGAAATTCGCCCAGTACATATAAGGCACGGCGTATTCACACTGGAGATCTTCGGTCTCGGAGGCGTCCGTCACGCCGAAATAGCGGTAATAGACGGAATTCGGAAGAGACGGCTGGTGGTCGCCGAAGAATACGATCATCGTATCTTCTTTCTGATTGGAGAAATAGTCGATGAGTTCTCTCAGCGCTTCGTCGGATTTTTGGATGCAGGAAAGATATTCGTTGAGCGAGGGGATCGGATCGTCCGTTTCGACACTGACGTTCGGCGTAAAGCCCGTCGTATTGTAGCCGCCGTGATTCTGGATCGTCACGAGGAACGTGAAGATCGGCTGATCGGAAGCTTTTTTCTTGTAAACGTCGATCAGTTTCTCGTAAGCGGAAGAGTCGGTCATCAGCGTAAGTCCGCCGCTGCTCTGTTCCGAGCGATACGTTTCGTAATCGGAGAAACTGTCGATAAAGAGCGCCTCGTCAAATCCGTAGTAGGAATAGATCTTTTCGCGGCTCCAGTTGGAGCTGACCTCGGGGTGCATGGCGACCGTATAGTAGCCGTTTGCCTTCATCATCTGCACGATCGAACAGCTGTTATTCTCTTTGAGATAGAGGTTATACGGCACGGAACTGCGCGGCAGGAAGAGCATCGAGCTGCCCGTCAGAAATTCGAATTCGGAATTCGCCGTATTGCCGCCGTAAACCGAAGACAGGGCGTAGCCCTTCGAGACATTCGGCATATCGTTCGTAAGAGAACGGTAGAACGGGAGGATCTCCGAATCCGTCGGCATTTCGGTCCCGAAATAAGAGGCGATCGCCTGCATATCCGCGAACGTTTCGTTCATAACGACGATAACGTTCGGCTTCTTCGTCTCGACGACCGGCGGATCGGTCGGCTTCGGATCGATCGGGAAATGCGACCACATATCTCTGATCGCGTCGGGCGAATAGTTCGCGGGCTTTTTGACCTTCGAAGCGGACGCGGAACGGATCAGATTGACGTAGAATCCGTTGTATTCGCTGCCGCGGTACGACCAGTATTTCTCTCTGAAACGAATCGCGGAAGCGCCGACGTTCGAAGAGACGATACAAACGGTCAGAAGGACCGCGACGGGGCCGGCGGCGCCCGATATAAAGCGTTTTCTGCCCGTTCCGATCTTCGGATAGACGCAGCGTAAATCAAAAATAATCAAGGCGCCGAGCAGATAGAGACCGAAGACCGCCACCTGCGAGAAATGATATTTATAGCTTGCAACGACATTGATCGCCGTTCCGAACGACCAGATATCCGAGAACTGGATCTCCATATTGCGCGTCTGCACGACCATATTGTTGACGAACGCGAAAAGCGATGAAAACAGGAGAAATCCGAGGATACAGTAGCGGAAATTGCGGATCAGATAGCAGAGGATCGCGAGGATCCCGCCGATAAACAAAAGATTGAGCAGGAATTTCCGGAATCCGACGAGGAAAAAGCCCGGTCCGATGATGAGCTGCATCGCTACGTAGATCAGAAACGACCACACGAGAAGAATGAAGAAATGAAGTCTTCCCTTCACCTCTTCGTCGAAGCGGACGCGGAAGGCGATCGACACGAAAACGAGCGCCGCGATCCCGATCGAATAAAATGCGTTTGCGCCGAAGAGCGCAGCCGAAAGCGCGAGCAGTACCGCTGCCGCAAGCGCGATCGCGATATGCTTTTTGGTTTTCGGCGCGTCAAAATGAACGCCGGAAAATCCCGCGATGAAATCCTTCAGTTTTCGAGTCAATTGGGTCTTGCTTTTTTCCATTCTTATTTTGAATCCTTACCTTTTGGAGATACGATCAACGATTGAAACTACTATGCCTTATAAGATATTATATTACCACAAAACCCGCCGAAAGTCAATAGGATTTGCGATACTTCCCTATTTTCATCCCTTTTTGAGCGGACTTTTTTCATATTTTTTCAAAAAGTGATTGACAAACGGTTTTTCGCGTGTTATAATCACCTTTGCATAGATGGGAAATAGTAGCGCAGAAAAGCATTGCAGAGAGCCGCTGTTCGGTGAAAAGCGGTATGCCTACGGCGTGAAGTCGTCCCGGAGCAGCGGAGATGAAATCCCGAGTAGTTCCCGCCGTGAGCGCGCGTTAAGCGCAGGCACGTTAATCGGGTGAACGTATTTGTGCGCGCCCCGTGCCGTGAGTGTGTTCCGGTAAAACCGGAATGAAATCAGGTGGTACCGCGCCTTCGGCGTCCTGTTCTGACAGGGCGTTTTTTTATTTTGTTTTCAATCAAAATTGCAGTATAAAAGGAGAAAGTTATGAAAAAAGAACTTGCCAAGCAGTACGATCCGTCCGAGATCGAGGACAGACTGTACGCAGAATGGTGTGAAAAAGGCTATTTCACGCCCGCGGTCGACGACGGTAAGCCGCCGTTTTCGATCGTCATCCCGCCGCCAAACGTCACGGGCCAGCTCCACATGGGCCACGCGCTCGACGAAACGCTGCAGGATATCATCATCCGTCACAAACGTATGCAGGGCTACTCTGCCCTGTGGATCCCCGGTACCGACCACGCCGGAATCGCTACGCAGATCAAGGTCGAGGAAAGACTCCGCGTCGACGAGCATCTGACGAGATACGACCTCGGACGCGAGAAATTCCTCGAACGCGTCTGGGCATGGAAGGACACCTACGAAAACCGCATCACGACGCAGCTCAAAAAGCTCGGCTCTTCCTGCGACTGGACGCGCCAGAGATTCACGATGGACGAAGGCTGCTCCAAAGCGGTGCGCGAAACGTTCGTCAACCTCTACAACAAGGGACTCATCTACCGCGGCTACCGCATCATCAACTGGTGCCCGAACTGCAGAACTGCTCTGTCCGACGCCGAAGTCGAATACGCGGAGCAGCCCGGCAGCTTCTGGCACATCCGCTATCCGTTTGTAGCCAGCACCGGCTACGTCGAGGTCACGACGACGAGACCCGAGACGATGTTCGGCGATACCGCCGTCGCCGTCAACCCGAACGACGAAAAGAACGCGCATCTGATCGGCAAAATGCTGATCCTGCCGATCGTCGGCAGAAAGATCCCCGTCATCGCGGACGAATACGTCGAGATCGGCTTCGGTACCGGCTGCGTGAAGATCACGCCCGCGCACGACCCGAACGACTTTATGGTCGGTCAGCGCCACAACCTTGAAATGATCAAGGTCATGAACGACGACGCGACGATGAACGCTTACGCCGGCAAATACGAAGGGATGGATCGCTACGAATGCCGCAAGGCGCTCGTTGCCGACCTCGAAGCCGAAGGCTTCCTCGTCAGCGTTGAGCCGCACGTGCACAACGTCGGCACCTGCTACCGCTGCCACAACACGGTCGAGCCGCTGACCTCCGACCAGTGGTTCGTCAAAATGGAGCCGCTGGCAGGTCCTGCGATCGACGTCGTCAAGAGCGGCGAAATCCGTTACGTCCCGAAGAGATTTGAAAACAACTATTTCAGATGGATGGAAAACGTCCACGACTGGTGCATTTCAAGACAGCTCTGGTGGGGTCACAGAATTCCCGCTTTCTACTGCGATTCCTGCGGCAAGATGACCGTTTCCAAGAACGATCTGACCGTCTGCCCGCACTGCGGATCCCCCGTCCATCAGGACGAAGACGTGCTTGACACGTGGTTCTCTTCCGCTCTCTGGCCGTTCTCCACGCTCGGCTGCCCCGAAAACACGAAGGCGCTCGAAAAATGGTATCCGACGAGCACGCTCGTCAGCGGTTACGACATCATTTCCTTGTGGGTCTCCCGTATGATCTTCTCGGG
>JAZLHQ010000131.1:0-4212 GCA_045616925.1 Eubacteriales bacterium
CCTCTTCGATGAGCAGATCCTGACGAACGGAATTCGGGGTGACCGTGATGATATCACCGTCGATGGAAGCATCCATTTCCAGGCGCGTGAAGTATTCGACCATCTGAGTGCCCGGGATGTCGATCCCGAGGACCTTGTTGATCCGGCTCGCACGGACCTTCAGCGTGGGCGCGGAGACCGGCTGCGGATAGCAGTCCACATCACCCGTCAAAACGGTGCCGGCACCGAGCTTTTCGACGAGATAGCAGAAGCGGTCGCAGGCCGCCTTGGCGAGGTTCGGATCGATCCCCTTTTCGAAGCGGCCGGAAGCCTCGGTCCGGTGCTTGAGGAAGACGCTGCTCTTGCGGATGGAATCGCCGTTGAAGTTTGCGGATTCCACGAGCACCATATTCGTATCCGGCATGATCTCGGAATCGAGACCGCCCATGATGCCTGCAATGGCGAGCGGACCGACGGTATCGTTGATCATGAGGACGCCGTCGTTCAGTTCTCTTTCCACGCCGTCGAGCGTTGTGAATTTGTCGCCGTTCTTCGCGGTATCGACGATGATCTTCCCGCCGCGCACGGTACGGATGTCAAACGCATGGAGCGGCTGACCGTATTCGAGCATGACGTAGTTCGTGATATCGACGACGTTGTTGATCGGGCGCACGCCGGAGGCTCTCAAACGCATACGCATCCAGAGCGGCGAGGGCGCGATCTTCACGTTCCTGATGACTCTCGCCATATAGCGCGGGCAAAGATCGGTGTTTTCGACCTTGACGCTGAGATAATCGGCGATATTGCCGCCCTTTTCGGTAACAATGGGCGTTCTCGGCTTGAATTCTTTGCCGAAAGTGACTGCCGCTTCTCTCGCAAGTCCGATGACGGACATACAGTCGGGACGGTTCGAGGTAATCTCGAATTCGACCGCGCGGTCGTTGAGCATAAGAAGCTCCTTGAGATCGTCTCCCGGTTTGCCGTCGACGACGCCGTTCAGAATGAAGATGCCGTTGTTGTTCGCGCCGGGCATATCGTGCTCGGTGAGTCCGAGCTCGCCGATCGAGCAGAGCATACCGTTCGAATCGACGCCGCGCAGCTTGCCCGCCTTGATCACGACGCCGCCGGGCAGCTTCGCGGGCGCCTTCGCGACGGGCACGACCGCGCCCTCGAAGACGTTCTGCGCGCCCGTGACGATCTGGCGGAGCTCTTCTTCGCCGTCGTCGAGCATACAGATCTGCAGATGGTCGGAATCGGGATGTTTTTCGATCTTTTTGATGACGCCGAGCACGACGTTGTCGATATCCTCGCCGAGCGTTTCCCAGCTCTCGACCTTCGAGCCGGACATCGTCATCTCGTCGCAGAATTTTTTAAGCGATATATCGGATGCGTCGACGTAGTCCTGCATCCAGTTGAGTGAAAGATTCATTTCGCTGCCTCCTGTCAGAATTGCTCGAGGAAACGAAGATCGTCCTCGTAGAGAAGGCGCATATCGTCGATGCCGTATTTGATCATCGTGATGCGCTCAATGCCCATACCGAACGCAAAGCCGGAATACTCTTCGGGATCGATCCCGCAGCCCCTGAGAACGTTCGGATGTACCATTCCGGCGCCGAGGATCTCGATCCAGCCCTCGCCCTTGCAGACGCGGCAGCCCTTTCCGCCGCAGACGAAGCACGAAACGTCGACTTCCGCGGACGGCTCGGTGAACGGGAAATGGTGCGGACGGAAGCGGATCTTCGTGTTCTCGCCGAATTCGCTCTTGGCAAAGCTTTCGAGCAGTCCTCTGAGGTCGCCCATCGTGATGCCCTTGTCGACGACGAGGCCTTCGCACTGATGGAAGACGGGGGAGTGGGTCGCGTCGACTTCGTCGGAGCGGTAGACGCGTCCCGGGGAGATGATGCGGATCGGCGGCTTCTGATTCTCCATCACGCGCACCTGCACGGGCGACGTCTGGGAGCGCAGAAGGATCTTATCCGTGAAATAGAACGTATCCTGCGTGTCTCTCGCGGGGTGATTTTCGGGAATGTTGAGTTTTTGGAAGTTGTAGACGTCGTATTCGACTTCGGGTCCTTCTGCGATGGTGAAGCCCATCGAGCGGAAGATGTCCGAGAGCTCGCCCGACACCTTGTCGAGCGGGTGACGGCAGCCGATCTCCTTTTTGCGCGCAGGCTCGGTGACGTCGATCTTTTCGGCGGCAAGACGCGCGTTCTGCGCCTTTTCCTGCATTTCCGCCTTCTTTGCGGAGATCTCGGATTCGATCGCCGTTCTGACCTCGTTCGCGAGCTGTCCGATCACGGGGCGCTCTTCGGCGTCAAGCGAGCCCATCATACGCAGGACCTGCGTCAGCTCGCCCTTCTTGCCGAGCACTTCGACGCGGATCGCTTCAAGATCCTGATCCGTCTCGACGGCGGCGAGGCGTTCCTCCGCCTTCGCCTTGATCGCAAGTAATTTTTCTTCCATATCTTTTTCCTGTTCTTGTCTTCTTATTTGTAGAGTCTGCCGGTCTTCTCAAGGAAGAGGCGCATAGCGAGCGTCCAGTCGGTCTGGATGATGTCAAAGCCGTTGTCAACGAACCAGCCCCAGCCGTCTTCGGGGTCGCCCGCTAAAGACGAGTTGTCCGAGTGACCCGCCGCAAGCACGGTCTTATAGCTGAACACGATCGCGTTGCCCCAAGCGAGTTTGCCCGCCTTATGGAGCTTTTCGACGTAATTCTCGGTCAGGAATTCGTGATCCGGTCTGTCAAAGACGAGTTCGGAGCCGATGTAGTTGATGTTTCTCTTCATCATCACTTCGTGCGTGTCCGCGATCTCGCTGATGATCGGCAGATAGGGGATCTCCGGCGCGTAGCTTTCGACGATGTCAAGCACTTCGGGCTTCGGGCTTGATTTGACGATGCACTGCTCGGCGATGTTGTGGCGCTTGATGCACTGACAGATCTCGGCGGGATTGTCGAGGAATTTATCGACGTTGATGAAGCACTTGCCCTTGAATTCCTCAAAGACTTCGTCGAGCTTCGGCATCGGGTAGTCGGTCAAGGTGCCGCCGAAGGTGTAGAGCATTTTATTCTCGAGCTGATCGTCGTGCATCTGCGACAGGCGCATATTGATGCCGATCGTCTTCTCAAGACCCGGATGCATGATGTAAAGCGTTCCTTCGATGCTCTTCGAGACATCGATCTCGATCATATCCGCGCCCTGCTCGACGGCGATCTTGTACGCCTTCATCGAGTTTGCGGGGATCGTCGCGCCGTTGACGCCCATGTGTGCCGTTATGATCGTTTTTTTAGCAGCGGTTTCAAAAATATCCATTGTATTTTCCTCTCTTATTTGTAAAGTCTGCCGGTCTTCTCAAGGAAGAGTCCCATCGCGAGCGGCCAGTCGGTCTGGATGATGTCAAAGCCGTTGTCAACGAGCCAGCCCCAGCCGTTTTCGGGGTCGCCTGCGAGCGAGCTGTTATCGGAATGACCCGCGGCGAGAACCGCCTTATAGTTGTAAACGATCGCGTTGCCCCACGCGAGCTTGCCCGCCTTATGGAGCTTTTCAACGTAATTTTCGGTCAGGAATTCGTGATCCTCGGTATCGAAGACAAGCTCGGAGCCGATGTAATTGATGTTTCTCTTCAGCATGACCTCGTGCGTGTCCGCGATCTCCTTGATGACGGGCATATAGGGGATCTCGGGCGCGTACTGCTCGACGATATCGAGCACTTCGGGCTTCGGATCGGACTTGACGATGCACTGATCGGCGATGTTGTGGCGCTTGATGCATGCGCAGATCTCGGCGGGATTGTCGATGAATTTATCGACGTTGATGAAGCATTTGCCCTTGAATTCCTCAAAGACCTCGTCGAGCTTCGGCAGCGGATAATCGGTCAGCGTGCCGCCGATCGTGTAGAGCATTCTGCCCGCGAGCTGATCGTCGTGCAGCTGGCTGATGAGCAGGTTGACGCCGAGGGTCTTCGCCTCCTGCTTCGGGTGCATGATGTAAAGCGTGCCGTCAAGGCTCTTCGATACGTCGATCTCGATCATATCGGCGCCCTGTTCGACGGCGATCTTGTAGGCCTTGATGGAGTTTCTCGGGATCGTCGCGCCCGATACGCCCATGTGCGCCGTAATGACTGTTTTTTTCGCAGCGGTTTCAAAAATGTCCATAATGATCCTCCGTAAAAAATGAATTAACAAAATAAAAAACGCCCGTAAGCCGAAGCTTACAGGGCGAAAATTTCCGCGGT
>JAZLHQ010000132.1:0-7113 GCA_045616925.1 Eubacteriales bacterium
AAGCCGCTGATCGCCGTCAACCACATCAAAGGCCACGCCGCCGCCGCGTATTTCGAACATCCCGAACTGAACGCGCCGTTCTTTGCTCTCATCACGTCGGGTGGTCACACCTCGATGGCGAACGTCGTCAGCCCGACCGAATTCATCCCCGTCGCGCGCACGCGCGACGACGCCGCGGGCGAAGCTTTCGATAAGGTCGCGCGCGTTCTGGGGCTCCCGTATCCGGGAGGCAAGCAGATGGACGAACTCGCGTCGCTCGGCGATCCCAATGCGATCCGCTTTCCGTCCGCCGCCGTCAAGGACAGTCTTGATTTTTCGTTCTCGGGACTCAAGACCGCCGTCATCAATTACGTCAACACCGAAAAGCAGAAGGGGCACGAGATCCGAAGGGAAGACCTCGCCGCTTCGTTCACGAAGAGCGTGACGACGTCCGTCGTCAAAAACCTCTCCGCCGCGTACGAGCAGTACCGCTTCGAAACGCTCGTTATGGCGGGAGGCGTCGCCGCCAACTCGCATCTGAGAAAAGCCGTCGGCGATTTCTGCCAAAATAAGGGCGTCAGATTCTGCCTGCCGTCGCTGTCCCTCTGCGGAGACAACGGCGCGATGATCGCGATGCAGGGCTATTTCGAGTATCTTGCCGGCAATCTTGCAAACGATACGCTCAACGCCCACGCGACGTCGAGACAGTACTGCCTCTGATTTTATACATTTCGCGGAAATTATGCATAAACGCCCGCCGGCAGTTATCCACACGCCGACAAGTCGGAAATGGAAGCACAAACGGGAAAAATCGCGTCATTTGGCGCAAAATCCCGTATTTTGACCCATTTTGAACGCTCGTCCTGTGGAAAACCTTGTGGAAACTGTTGATAACCGGGAACAAAATTATACAATCGTTAATATTTTATCGAACCCAAACCGAGAGGAGAAACCTATATGAACACCATTTACGAAGAGCAGGTAAACGCAGCCTGCGAGAAATTCAAGAAGCTTCTGGAGGGTCAGCTTGACCGCGTCGACCGCATCAACGCCGCTTCGGATTTCGTCGATTACGCGAACAAGGACAAGATCGTGATCGGCGTCTGCGGAGGAGACGGCATCGGTCCGACGATCACCGCGGCTTCCGAACGCGTCATGCGCGCCCTTCTTGCAGATGAAATCAAGAACGGAAAGATCGAGATCAGAACGATCGAAGGTCTGACGATCGAAAAACGCGTCGCGCACAATCAGCCGATCCCCGACGACGTGCTCGCGGAGCTGAAAAAATGCGACGTCATCCTGAAGGGTCCGACCACCACGCCGCGCGCCGGCGATCCGTGGCCGAACATCGAATCCGCGAACGTCGCGATGCGCAAAGAGCTCGACCTCTTCGCAAACGTACGCCCCGTCCACGTCCCCGATCAGGGTATCGACTGGACCTTCTTCCGTGAAAACACCGAGGGCGGCTACGCCGTCGGCAGCCAGGGCATCCACGTCAACGACGACCTCGGCATCGACTTCGTCGTGACGACGACGGAGGGAACCTCGCGCATCGCGCGTCTTGCCTTCGAATTCGCGAAGAAGAACGGCAAGGACCGCGTTTCGATCATCACGAAGGCGAACGTCATCAAGACGACGGACGGCAAATTCCTGCGCATCTGCGAGGAAATGGCGAAGGAATATCCCGAAATCACGACCGACGAGTGGTTTATCGACATTATGACGGCGAAGCTCGTCGACGAAAAGCGCAGACGCGACTTCAAGGTCTTCATTCTGCCGAACCTTTACGGCGACATCATCACCGACGAAGCTGCCGAGTTCCAGGGCGGCGTCGGCACTGCGGGTTCTGCCAACATCGGCAAGCGTTACGCGATGTTCGAGGCGATCCACGGCAGCGCACCGAGAATGGTCAAAGAGGGAAGAGCGATCTACGCGGATCCCTGCTCGATGCTCAGAGCGACCGTGATGCTTTTGTCCCACATCGGTTACGACGCCGAGGCGGACAAGCTCCCGCGCGCGCTCGACATCTGTATGTTTGAAGAAAAGAAACTGACCGTCACCGGCAGAGACACGGGCGCCACCTGCGAAGCGTTTGCCGATTACGTGATGGAAACCGTCAATAAACTGTAATAAAAGGATTCTGAAATGAAAAGCGATTCCCGTCAGACCATTTCGCAGGCAGTCATCAACCGTCTGCCCCGTTATTACCGCTATCTGCGCGAGCTGCTCGCCAACAACATCAGAAGGATCAGCTCGTCCGAGTTGTCGAGGATGATGGACGTGACCGCTTCGCAGATCAGGCAGGATCTGAACTGCTTCGGCGGCTTCGGACAGCAGGGATATGGCTATAACGTCAAGTATCTGTTCGATAAGATCAGCGAGATCCTCGGCGCGCGCGAGGGCTACCACGCCGTCATCATCGGCGCCGGAAACCTCGGCAGCGCGCTCGCGGGCGCCTCGGTTTTCTACAACCGCGGCGTCATTCTCGACGCGCTCTTTGACGTGAACCCGCGCGTGATCGGCACCGAGATCAACGGAAAGCCCGTTTACGACTGGAACGCTTTCGATTCGTACCGCAGCGACAACAAAGTGGATATCGCCGTTCTGACCGTTCCGAAATCGGAAGCGAAGAGCGTCTGCGACGCGCTCTGCAGCGCGGGCATCTCCGGCATCTGGAATTTTACGGGGATCGAGATCCGGAACAAGAACGTCCCCGTCAAGAACGTGCATCTCGGCGATATTCTGATGACGCTCTGCTACGATATG
Source organism: Eubacteriales bacterium (assembly GCA_045616925.1). Lineage (GTDB taxonomy): Bacteria > Bacillota > Clostridia > Oscillospirales > CAG-272 > JAZLHQ01. The sequence goes on from JAZLHQ010000132.1 coordinate 2,746, forward strand.
CGCAAAAAAGAAAACGAAGATAATCCGTCCGGCGGGGAGAATTCGGAAAATTTGGAGAATTGATCTATGGAAAACGCGGAAAAGAAAATACGCTTATCCTTCGCCAAAGGCGCCTGCGCCGTTCCGAGCGCCGCTTTTTCGGCGCCCGCGAACGCGTTTGACTTCAAGCTTTTGCTCCTTATTTGCGACGACGGCGTTCTGCGCGAGAATTTCTCCGTCGAAAAAGCCGCCGGGATCCTTTCCTGCGACGAAAAGACGGTCGAGACCTCGCTCGATTTCTGGTACAGGCAGGGGATCCTGTCGGATCCCGTCTCCGTCTCGAACGTCAGCGTGCAGGTCCGCACCTCCGAAAACGGAACGAACGTCACGGTTGTTGAGGACGGATCCATCCCGCACTACACGGGCGAGCAGCTAAGAAAGCTGTTCGAAAGCGATACGGCACTTTCGGGGCTCGTGGACGAATGCCAGCGTATGCTCGGCAAAATGTTCACGCCGACGGAGGCGTGCAAGATCATCGCGCTTTCGGAATACTACCGTATGCCGCACGAATACGTTCTGACCGTCGTGCAGTTCTGCAAGGAGATCGGCAAGGCGAGCGTCCCGTACGTCTTCAAGACCGCGGTCGCCATGCAGGAAGAAGGGATCGACACGACCGAAGCGCTCGTCTCGGAATGCACGAAGCGCAAGGAGCTTTCCTCCTTCACGTCGTGGATACGCGGCGTGCTCGGAATCGGCGCGAGAAGACTGACGGCAAAGGAAGAGCGCTTCATCGGGGAATGGCAGGAGAACGAATATCCGCGCGATATGATCGTCATCGCCTACGAGGTGGCGGTCGACGGGACGGGCGCCGCTTCGATGCCTTATATGAATAAGGTACTGACGAACTGGCGCGAGGCGGGCTACAAGACCGCCAAGGAGGCCGTCGATTCGCTCGAAGAATTCCGCAAAAAGAAGCAGAAGACCGAAAAGAGCTTCGATATCGACCGCTTCTTCGAGGCGGCGCTCGCACGCTCCGAATCCCAGTACAGTAAAAATCAATAATCCGAACTAACGGAGTAAATTTATGGCTTACAGCAGAGATACGTACCGCCGCGTGCGCGAGCAGTACGAAGAAAAGAGAAAACTTGCGATCGACGAGGCGGATGCACGCAAAGTGGAGATCTACGCAAAGATCCCCGAAGTGCAGAAGATCGACGCGTATTTGTCCGGCACCGGCGCCGCGATCATGGAATGTATCATGAAAAAGACGAACGTCCGGGAAGGGATCGCCGCTCTGCAGTATGAGAACGAACAACTGCAGAAAAAGCGTGCGGAGCTGCTCGCGGCGGCAGGGTATCCCGCCGATTACACGTCTCCGCGTTTCTCGTGCCCGGTCTGCGCGGACACGGGATTCGACGGACTCAAGATGTGCAGATGTATGAAAAAAGCGATGACGCTCGCCGGCATCGAGGATTCGGGTCTTTCCAAACTCTGCGAGACGCAGAGCTTTGAAAACTTCGATCTCGGCTTCTACGCGAGCGATCAGCAGGCGCTTGCGCGCATGAAAGGCATTTACCGCGCACTTTACGACTACGCCGAGAATTTCTCCGACAAGGAGCATCCGAATCTTCTGCTCGTCGGCGGAACGGGACTCGGCAAAACGCATCTGACGACCTCGATGGCGGTGAAGATCATCGACAAGGGATTCGACGTTCTCTACGAGAGCGCGCCCGATCTCTTCGGCATCCTCGAAAGTCAGCGCTTTGCGCGCGAGAGCGAAAAGCGGGTCGACACGGATCACTATTTCACCTGCGACCTTCTGATCATCGACGATCTCGGCGCGGAAGCGACGACGGGATTCACCGTCAGCTGCCTCTACAATCTGATCAACACGCGCCTGATCTCCGGCAAAGCGACGATCATCAACACGAATCTCGGATTTAATGAGGTCAGCAAGCGCTATACGGACAGGATCGCATCGCGTCTGCTCGGGGAATATTCCATTCACCAGTTCCTCGGCAGCGACGTCAGAATGCAGAAGCGTATGCGCTGATTTAAGAAACGGAAATAATTATATTTCAATATAAAACAATCCAAAGTCCCGAAGAACGGGACGGGAAGGAAAAATACGATGATAAAGATCGAACATCTGGTCAAGCGTTACGGTGACAAATACGCCGTCAACGACATCAGTTTCACCGTGGAGGAGGGCGAGATCGTCGGCTTCCTCGGGCCGAACGGCGCGGGCAAGACCACGACGATGAGTATGCTGACGGGCTGCCTGTCGAGTACCGACGGCGCCGCCTACATCAACGGCGTCAACGTTCTTGACAACCCGATCGAAGCGAAAAAGCAGATCGGCTACCTGCCCGAGCAGCCGCCGCTCTACCTTGAAATGACGGTGCGCGAGTACCTCAATTTCATCTACGACCTGAAGGGCTGCACCCTGAACCGCAAGCAGCACCTCGACGAGATCTGCGAGACCGTGCGCATCGCGGACGTCTACGACCGCGTGATCCGCAACCTGTCGAAGGGTTACAGACAGCGCGTCGGCATCGCGCAGGCGCTCGTCGGCAATCCCAAAGTCATCATTTTCGACGAACCGACGGTCGGTCTTGACCCGAAGCAGATCATCGAGATCAGAAACCTGATCCGCTCGCTCGGTCAGAACCACACGGTCATATTGTCGACGCACATCCTGCCCGAAGTGCAGGCGGTCTGCGACAGGATCATTATTATCAATAAAGGAAAGATCGTCGCGAACGAGAAGACCGGCGACATCTCGAAGGTCGTCGAAGGGACGAGAAGACTCAACATCAAGGTCTGCGGACCGCAGAAGGAAGTCCTCTCGACCATCCGCGGCATCTTCGGCGTCTCGTACGCAGAAGTGCTCGGCAGTCACGAATTGGATTCGACCTCGTATCTCGTCGAGAGCGAGCCGGGCGTCGACGTCAGAAAGTCGATCTTCAACGCACTTTCCGCGAAGAACTGGCCGATCATCGGCATCGAGGCGATGGGCGTCAATCTTGAAGATATCTTCATCGCGGTCGTGGACGCTCCGGAACCCACGCGTAAGAAGCGCCGCAGAAACGGCAAAAAGGACGCTTCTGCCGATAAAGTGCAAGAGGGAGGCAACTGATCATGCTTGCTATTTATAAAAGAGAACTTCGCTCCTATTTCATCAGCCCGATCGGCTATATCTTCATCGCGGTCTTCCTTTGCGTCTCGGGAATCGTCTTCTCGATGTGCACGCTCTCGAAGGGCGCGGACAGCTCCGTCGGAACGTATTTCATCATTCTGATGTGCCTTTTCATCATCGTCCTGCCGCTTCTCACGATGAAGCTCTTCGCGGACGAACGCAAAATGCGCACCGAGCCGCTGCTTTTGTCGTCGCCCGTATCGCTCGCCGGTATGGTCGTCGCGAAATTCCTCGCGGCTTACACCGTATTCGCAGCGACCTTCCTCTTCTCCTGCTTTGATTTCATCGCGCTTTACGAGTACGGCACGCCGAATACGGCGATCCTGCTCGGCAACTCCCTCGGCATCCTGCTCGTCGGCGGCGCGTGCATCGCGATCGGCGTTTTCGTCTCCTCTCTGACCGAGAACCAGCTCGTCGCGGCGCTTCTGACGATGGGGATCATCGTGTTCTTCATGCTGACTTCCTCGCTCAACGCCTATATCGACAGCTACGCCGTGCGCGCGATCCTCAGCTGGGTCTCGCTGCTTGAGCGCTTCTACAGATTCACCTACGGCATCTTCGATTTCAACGCCGTACTCTACTATATTTCCGTCTCTTTCGTATTTCTGTTCCTGACGGTCAGAATCTACGAAAAGCGTCGTTGGAACTGATCGGAGAACGCGATGAACGAATATACGACAAAAAAACGCAGGCACGGGATGCTCGGCGCCGCTCTGACGGCGGGAGTTCTGCTTATCGTCCTGCTTCTCAACGTCGGGTTTACCTTCCTGACCGAGAAAAACAACCTCTATATCGATATGACGAAGGAAAAATTCTTCAAGGTCACAAACGATATGCGCGCGTTTCTCGATCCGATCGACCCGAAAGAGAACAACGTCACGATCTATTTCCTGCAGGAGCGTGACTTTCTGACGAGTATGTCGATGGGCTATTCCAACGACTACTACAAAAACGCGGGACACACCGAATCCTATTATTCGGGCAACACGTGGGGTATGGGATTCGTCCACAACTTCGCCAAAGTGCTTGAAGACGAGTATGAATTCATCCACGTCGACTACCTCGACCTCGAGGACGACGCCGAGTTCATCAAGAACTTCAAATCGACGGTCGGAACGACCCTCGGCGTGCAGGACGTCGTAATCGACAACTATACGCCCGTCAAGAATGATGACGGCAGCGTGCGCAAG
>JAZLHQ010000133.1:0-2399 GCA_045616925.1 Eubacteriales bacterium
CGACCTTGCGTATCAATTATCCGTCCTACGTCAGCTGCGACAGAACGGGAACGAAGTCCACCACGTTCAACGCGAACAACCAGGTTTGGCTGAACGACCATCCGACGCACCGCCTGTACGCCTCCTTCGGCGTCGGCGGAACGAACGTCAACTTCAGTAAGTACGTCGTCGATAAGCAAAACGGCGAGACCACCTACGAGAAGAACAGCGTGATCGCGCGCGGCATGACCGTCACTTACCGTCTGCGCCTTGAGATCAAGGGCGGCGGCACGTTCAACGGCAGCGAGCTTTACGATATGCTCCCGCAGAACTACGGCGACTTCACGTGGGCAAAGGGTTACAACGTCGAGATCGCGGATTATATTTACGATCCCGAGATCGCGACGCTTACGGGCACCGACCTTTGGTCGATCGGCGATAAACCGACGGGTCAGCCCGATTTCGTCCCCGAAGAGGGACAGCAGTACATCAACTGGGATCCGGGATTCACGATCACGTATAAAGAATCCGGAACGCTTGACATCATCGTCAAACTCACGTTCCCGAGCGACGGAAAGTGGGACGACTACTGCATAAGCGTCGGAGGCGGACAGGTCAACAATACCTTCTGGTTCCAGAAACTGCCCGATTCGGTCACGCACGATCTGATCGCGCCCGTTTCGGCAAGACTGCAGAAGGGCGTCTTCGATACCGGCTTCCTGACCAACTTCACGACGGCTTCTACCGGATCTTATCCGTACGTTCCGCGAAAGAACACGCGTTTCTACACGAACTCCACGAATGGAAACGACGCGCGCGTGACCTACTACGTCAACCTTTACAACGACGGGCCCGGAAGACTCTATCTCGAAACGATCGAGGATATTCTTCCGAAGGGCTTTACGTTCTTCAGCTTAACGAACGCGCTTCACACTCCTAATTAATCGTATAATTGGTTCTATCCGTACTTCCAGCTGACGGTCGGCTCCAAGATCGGATACACCTCGGCACTGACGGAAAGAACGAAGTTCACTTCGACGAACGGCACCGTAAGCGGATACTACCACACGTTTACGGAAGCTAATTACACGGCTGACCCGCTTTCGACGGTCACGAGGACCGACGGCAGCAGCGTCACGTACGTCGTTGCGAACTTGACGGTCGATACCTCGAACGTGACGGAGGACGGAAGACAGCTCCTGCTCATCACGGTCGACGGCAACGACAGCGCCTGCACGCTTTCGTACGACGAAGAAGCCGGCAAGTGGTATCTGAAGGCAGGGGAGTGCCTGCGCTTCGGCTACGACGTCAACACCAACAATTACTCTAAAACGACCGACAGTCAGTTGAACGCGGTCGTTATGGAAACCTACGATCCCTACGACGCGGGCATGTCGGTCTGCAAGAGCGTGGCGGTCGCTGCGAACAATTCGCTCGCGCCGAACAACGGCGACTGCGCAATGATCTCGTCCGCACAGGCGCACGCGAACGGCTTCGTCGGCGGAAACGGTTCCTCCAAATGGCTCAGTTCCGACGTGACGGTCAACAGAGTGGCACCCGAACCGGGCATCAGTAAACGCGACACCCGCGTCATCAACGCGGAAGGCGCGGAACGCATGAGCAACGGCAACATCGGATACGACGACACGGTCGTCTGGGAAACGATCGCCGAAAACGCGGGCGCGTCCGCTCTTGTCGACTATACGATCACCGATAAGATGCCGGCGCCCTTCCGCTTCACGGGTCCCGTTTATTACGAGATCTACGAGCATACGGGACTTTTGACGAGCGGCTACGCCGCGGGATGCGACGGAGGAAAGCAATTCTCTCCGATCCTCTCATCGGGTATCAACCACGTAAACGGCGAGAAACATTCCGACTGCAGTTCGCTTTTCCCGCTCTTCACCCTGACACGCGGAGATAACGGCGAATGCTACATCGTCACAAGCAGCGGAACGCAGCGGCTGACCTCCGGTGTTCCCGTTGCGATCGGCGGCTCCACGAGCCCCGTCCCCTCGTTCCAGTATTATCAGCATTACGTGACCGGCAGCGGTATCGGAAGCATCGGTTCGTATAAGCCGACGACGAGCAGTAAAGTCTGTGAAGTGACTTGGACCGTCGACAAAGACGGAAACGAAACGCTTTCCGTTCACTTTACTTCGAACCTGCTCGCGATCCCCGCGGACGGCGAGATCTGGCTGCAGTACCGGACGCAGGAATGTACGGACAGCCACGAAAACAAGACGTATCTGAACCGCACGTGGATCACTCCCACGCAGGAGTTCGACCCCGATCTGATCTCCAACGGTAACTATTCCGAAGAACTCGGCGCTCCTTCCGTTTACGCGGATGAGCCGATCACCCTTTCTTCCGGCTTCACGACGACGGCAACGAAAACGGTTACCGAACTCGATGAAAAC
>JAZLHQ010000134.1:0-3816 GCA_045616925.1 Eubacteriales bacterium
CGTGAACGGCGCTCTTCGCGGACTGCGCGAAAAATACGTGGATCAGCGAGGATGCGAGCACGGTCGTCACGATCGCGCATACGAATTTATAAGTACGCGTTCCCCACGAGACGAACGCACGCCATCTGAGGGCAAACAGGAAGAACATCAAGGGTACGAGCATCGCGCCCCATCCGAAAAGTCCGAAGCCGAGACGGTAGATGAGAGCGCCGAGGCTTCCGACCGCGTTTTCGTGTCCGAAAATGCAGATGACGTAGACGAGCAGGAACAAAATGCCGAAAAGTCCCCATACGAACGGCAGTACCTTATGAAGTACGCTGTCGGGATCCGCCGGCTTTCTGACCGCCTTTGCGGGAGGCGTCGGGATAGACGTCTGCTTTCCCGTCGTCTTCTTCTGCGTATTCTGCGTCTTCGGCTGGCTCGCCGCCGTCTTTGCGGGAGTCTGCGTCTTCTTTTTCTTGATGAGATCGTTGGAAAGAGCGTTGTCTTTCCCCTTCTTTTCCGCCATTTTCTAAATCCTTTCTTTGGGAAAACCTATATTCTGTGAGGGCTTCGGGCGCTACGCGAACAAAAGGGTGACCATACCCGCCAGCGCGCAGTACAGCGAGAAGCCGCGATACGTTGCAAAATCCGATATGAATTCGAGAAATCTGATCGACAAAAGTCCCGTGACGGCGGCAGTCGCCGCGCCGATCAGATAGGGTGCAAGATGAGGATCTGCTGTGAGCGTGCGCGCAAACTCCGGCAGTTCCGTTAAAAACGCGCCGACGATCACGGGGATCGAGAGCAAAAACGAGAAGCGGACGGCGCTTTTTCTGTCAAAGCCGCGGAAAAGCGCACCCGTGACCGTCGCGCCGGATCTCGAAATGCCCGGCAGCAGCGCCGCACATTGAAAAAATCCGATCGAAACGGCGTCTTTGGCGCGCATTTCGCCGATTTTGCGGTCGCGTCTGCCGAACTCGTCACCGATGAAAAGCAGAACGGCGTTCGCGAGGAAACATACGCCGACGAGCGCGGGGTACACGGACAATTCCGCCAGCCGGTCCTTGATCAGAAGAAACGGCAAGAGCGGCAGGGTCGCGCAGACGAGCATCCAAAGAACGCGCAGATCGCTTTCCCGCCTGCCTCTCTTCTGCCGTCCCGAAAAAAGCAGCGGCGCCGCCGTCAGGAGTTTCAGAACGTCCCGCCGGTAGTAAAGCAAAACCGCCGAAAGCGTTCCCACGTGCAGAAAGACGTTGAACGTCAGCTGCTCCGACGGGTGCATATCGAGTCCGAACACGTTTTCAAACAGCGCAAGGTGCCCGGAACTTGAGATCGGAAGGAACTCCGTCAGTCCCTGCAGGGCACCGTATAGTATGGCTTCCCAGACGCTCATTTTGCCTCCGCATAACTATACAGGTATATAATATCACAACTTCATCAAAATTACAAGGAATATTTTGCAATTTTCTATGAACGATCTGCACTTTTTCTTTTCGATCCCCGGAAATTTGCTAACAAATTGCAAATTTTCGCGGAAGGCTTCGTCAAACGACGCTTTTTACTTGACAAAATCCGCGAAATAGTGTAGACTATTATGAATATATTTTATATGCAATCGTCCGGAATCATCATATTCCGGCGCGGGAGTTATTATGCTGAAAAAAACGATTTTAGCGGCGATCGTCGCCGCGCTTCTCTCCGCCATTCTCGTGATCGAGTGCTTCGCCGAGACCACGATGCTCTTCGGCAGACAGAGTATCGATCTCTTCCGCTCGCCCGACGTTCGGGAGGCTTTTTCGACGCTCCATTCGTTCGGTGAGCGCGTAAACGTGCAGGACGCCGGAAACGGCTGCGTCGCGGTCTACAGCTTCAGCGCTTCGATCTCCGGCTACTGCCTCGCAAGCCAGCTGATCAACGAGAAAGCCGTCTACTACGCCGAAATTCCCTTCCAGTGCAGAACGGAATCCGACGGCGTCACGCGTTCGTCGCAGCTCATCGATCTGCGCAAATTTCTGAAGGTCACGAACGCGGAGCGTCTTAAACTCGACGCCCCCGAGAACGAGACCGTTCTGATGCAGCAGGACACGTTTTTCAAGCTGCTGAAAGCGGTCAAGAGCAGCGAATTCAAGATCTACACGGTGCATATCAGATCCGCTTATTCCTTCGATCCGGACGCTTCCGCGAACCGCAAACGCGGGGTTGAATTCGAGATCCTCGTCACCGCCGGCTCGACGCCGATCGACATCACGGACGGCTACGATTCCAAAGGAAATCCCATTTCCCCGATCGTACAGGCTTTCCAGAGCGCGGGTTTCTCGAGAACTTCCGGCACGAACGTCTTCACGGACGGCAACGCGGACAAATACCTGCCCGTAAACCTCGACCCCGAAACGCTGACTTACGTCATTCTCTACTGACACGACTACACGACAAGGAACTCACATGGGATCTAACAACATCAGTATGCGGCTGATATGCCGCCATCCGAAACGCTACTCGCAGGCTTGCCCGCTCGACTTAAGCGAGGTTTCGGTCTATTATTCGATCGATGCGGAGCCGGAGCAGCAGTATCAGCTCTTTTTCAGCGTGACGAACTCGCTTGAAAGCGGTCTTGACGACGGCATCAGACAGGCGACGATCGTCATCCGCTGCTTTGGCGCGGACAAACAGCCGATCTTACTGAACGGAAAAGAATACGCGGCCAAAACCCTCACCTTCTCGGGCGACGGTCTCGGTGCGCAGCAGTCCTCGGGAGAACTCGGTCTGCCGATCCTTCCCGATAACAAAGAGATCGCGGACGTGGAGGTCTACGTCTCGCGCGTACATTTCGTCAACGACGAGATCTGCGAATACCAGCGCGCGGATTTCTACGAGCTTCCCGGCCGTCTGACCCTGATCTCTTCGATCCTCCCGAAAGAGCAGACCGAACTCTTCAAGGACAGTTTCGGCGACACGGCACGCTACGTTCCCGAAAAACTTTCCGACATCGTCTGGCGCTGCACCTGCGGCGAGATCTGCACCTCCGACACGTGTGAAACGTGCAAAACGGACAAAGCCGAACTGTTCGCGGCGGCTGCCGGATTCTCCGAGATCCGCGCGCGGAGCAAAAAGATCCTCATTCCGATTCTGATCGGCTCGATCCTTCTGCTTCTGATCGCGGCGGCGATCCTCACGGGCACGATCCTGTCGGCATGCAAAAAGCGCGCGCAAGAAAACGCCGCCGACACGACCGCCGAAGTCACGACGGACGTGAGCGAAAGCGAAACGACCAAGCTCGCCCTTGCGTATATGCAGAGAGGTCTCTACGACGAGGCACTTTCGGTCGCGCGCGCCGCCAAATATACCGACCTCACGAAAACAATCCTGCGCGCGGCGGTCAGCAATTACAAGGACCACAAGGAATACGACAAAGCCTACGAATACGCGGCACAGCTCGCCGATCCCGAAGTCACCGAAGAAGTCGTCAGACTCGCCTACGATCAGGCGCTCAAGGACGGCGACTACGAAAAGGCGCTCAAGTACGCGGCGGCGACCGGCGATCCGAACGCCGTGACCGAAACGGCTCTGCAGCTGATCAACACGCTCACCGATGAAGAGGATTATCAGTCGGCGATCCGCATTTCCGAGATCTACGCGAAAGACCGCACGAATGAGATCATCCGCACGGCGATCTCGCGCTACACCGACCGCAGAAAGTACGACGAAGCGATCGAATTCGCGCAGAAATACGCGGACGTTTCGATCGTCAAGAGCACGGCAAGCGCCGCCGCGAACGATTGCCTCAAGAACGGCGATCCCGTCTCCGCTTTCAAATACGCGCTCGTGACCGAGAGC
>JAZLHQ010000135.1:0-8366 GCA_045616925.1 Eubacteriales bacterium
CTTTGAAACAAATGCAGATAAAGACGGGCAGAACAGCCCGTCTTTATCTCTTTTTATCCGGTTGGACAATCTCTTTGCCTGCGAAAATATAATAAAATACAAGTCTTCATTTTTCACCGACTTACGGCTTGCATACTTTGAAGGCGAATCGAGCTTCTATTGAGACAATGAAGCTATAATCACGCGGCGCGTCATCCAATATATGGCAGTATATGTAATATATAGCCATAATAAGCCAAAAACAAACAAATAATACCTTATTATGCCACTATGTAGAACAATTCTAAATATTTTGTGTATTATGCGGCAGTGTAGAAAAATGCATTCAAAAATTGTGCAATATGACGGCGGGGATTTGCGCAAAAATACCACATTGTGCCAATAGACAGTAAACAATATTAACATAATTTGCGGCGAAAATTTGTTCATATTATCTATTTTTGTATACGCCGCTTGAATTCCGATGTTTTTCTTTTGCCGAAAAATCAAGCAACAGAGCCACGCATTCGGATTTTATCAAATCTCGTCTGATAAAAAATCGGCTCTTTTGCGCATAAAATATACAAATTCACCAAAGCCCGCCGACAAGTCATGACGGCAATATGCCATTTTTTAACAGCCGCAAAACTCGCAAAAAACTGAGCAAGAATCGGCATTATATGCGGCTTGAGCAACTGTTTTTGCTTGACAGACAAATCGTTTGTGTGATATATTATTTGAGTCAAAATAGGCTATTATGGCAGTTTGCGTGCCTGCGCTTGCACCGCGGTATGCGCTTGTAGCCTGATTTAACAGCAATTTTGAAGGAGGACACCACTTATGAGACACCCGATTCTCGCAAGGCTTCTCTGCTTTGCTATGTCCGTGCTCATTCTCGTCTGCTCTTGCGCGACGGTAATGGCTGCGGATGAAACGGAATCAGACGGTATCAAGGGCAGCAAGACTTCGCTTGATGAAATAGCGGAGCTTCTTGAAGCAGTTGACTACGACGAATACCTCGAAAACGTTTCGCAGCTTGCGAAGCCCGCAGAAAAGGAATTCGTTTTCCCTGTTACCGCCGCACTTGACAAGGCTGAGTCCACGGTCGACGTAAAGACCGAAACACTCACCGATGCCGAAACGGGGGAGACGGTAAACGCCGTACTGCTTCCCGATGACGGTACAGTCGCATTCCGCTTAAACATTCCCGTCGACGGACTTTACGCCATCAAGGCAAAGTACTATGCCGACGGCAGTGACATCGGAAGCAATTCCACTATCGAAAGAAGCGTCCGTATCGACGGACAGATTCCCTTTGCGGAAGCGCGTTCGATAGAGCTCCTCCGTGCATGGAAGGACGTTTTCCTCACGGAAGAGACCAACAGCTATGAATCGACCGCAACGAGCGCAGAGGGCAAAAAGCTCTACGGCGAAAGAAACGAAATGTTCCTTGATGATGACGGCATCGTCAAGTACGTTGACAGAGCCGCGATGATTTCCGGCGATACTGTCATGCCTTATCCCGCGTTCAAGTGGGATAAGAACGGCAACGACATCCGTCTTTCCAAAGAGCAGATTTCCGGCAAATTCCTTGAAAAGTATTTCATGGATTCCACCGGATACGTTGCAGAGCCGCTTTACTTCTACTTCACTGCAGGAGAACACATTCTCTCTCTCGAAGCGGTAAGAGAAGAATTTTACCTTGCGTCTCTCATACTCGGTCCCGCACCCGAGGTCGTATCGTATGAAGATTACCTCGCGGCAAACAGCGGCAAGCCGAACAACGCAAGCGGCAAGGTGTATATCGAAGCGGAGCATCCCACTGCTACGTCCGATAAGTCGATATACGCTCTCAACGACCGCAGCTCCGCGATAACCTCGCCTCAGGACCCCTCCGAGACGAGACTCAACACCATCGGCGCAAGCAAGTGGCAGGAGATAGGTCAGTGGATAAGCTACGACGTGGATATCCCCGCAGATGGCTTCTATAATATATCCCTCCGCTTTGTTCAGAGCACGATGGAAGGTCTGTTCACCTCGAGAAAGCTTCTCATCGACGGTGTCTGCCCCTTCGACGGAGCATCCAAGCTTCGTTTCAATTACAGCAGAAAGTGGCAGCTCGAAGCACTCTCCGATACGGAAGGCAACGCGTATGAGTTCTACTTCACCGCCGGCAAGCACACCATCTCGTTCGAGGTCGTCCTCGGCGATATGGCGTCCATCCTCTCGAGAGTATCCGACACCAACGCTCATATAAATGAAATGTACCTCGATATCCTGATGCTCACCGGCTCGGATCCCGACGCGTACATCGACTATCAGTTCATCGAGAACCTGCCCGAGGTCGTAAGAGGTCTCCGTGCCGAGAGCGCAAACCTCTACGATATCGCAGACGAGCTCACCGAGACCGTCGGTCAGGCGGGCTCCAACACTGCTACGCTTCAGAAGACCGCTTACCTGTGCAAGAAGGTAGGCTACGATACCGACCTCATCGCGAGAAACCTTGACAGACTCAAGAGTGACGTCGGTACGATCGGAACGTGGATCCAGAGCGTAAGCAAACAGCCCCTCACCCTCGACTACATACTCATCACTCCCGCGGGAGAAGACATCCCCAAGGGATATAAGGGCGATGCGAATTTCTTCGAAGCTGTCGGCTTCGAATTCAAGAGCTTCTTCATGTCCTTCTTCACTGACTATACATCCGTCGGTGTCACTCGTGATATGGATGAGATCGACGAAGACGATATCGTTGAGGTCTGGTACGCAGTTGACCGTGACCGCGCTACCGTCATAAGAGAGATGATAGATAACGACTTCACACCCAAGACGGGAGTTGCAGTCAACTTCAAGCTCGTTGCGGGCGGAAGCTTGCTTCCCTCCATACTTGCGGGCGTCGGACCCGACGTCTCGCTGCAGCACGGCTCGACCGATATCATCAACTGGTCGATCCGCGGCGCCATCCAGCCGCTGAACGGCTTCGACGACGCCTCCAAGGGTTACATCCCGTTCTCCGAAGCGATCGGTACCTTCAATGAAGAGACCGAAACGTATCAGGGCGGCTGGTTCACCGAAGCGGCGATCACCAACCTGACGCTTTACGCGGAATACGAGGACGGCACCAAGACCCACGACGTTTACGCGATCCCCGAGACGCAGAACTTCTATATGATGTTCTACCGCGCGGACATCCTGTCGCAGCTCGGCATCAAAGTCCCCGAAACGTGGGACGACGTCATTTCGATGATCTCCGTTCTGCAGGAAAACAACATGCAGATCGCTCTGCCGACCAAGCAGGCAGGTACCGATATCCTGCTCTACCAGATGGGCGGCGACCTCTACGCCGAAAACGGTAAGCGCATCAACTACGACTCCGACGTCGCACTGTCCGCCTTCAAGATGCTGACCAAGTTCTTCACGGATTACAGCCAGCCGAAGGATTACAGCTTCGTCAACCGTTTCAGAACCGGTGAGATCCCCGTCGGTATCGTCAACTATACCGAATACACGCAGCTTTCCGTGTACGCAACCGAAATCAGAGGTATGTGGGAATTCGTTCAGCTCCCCGGCTACATCATGAGCTACAACGAAGACGGCACGCGTACCGTCAACCACACCTCCACGGCGTCCGTGACCGGTAACATCATGGTCAAGGACGACAAGCGTACCGCTGAAAAGAACGAAGACTGCTGGCGCTTCCTCGCCTGGTTCTCCGGCGCGGAAACCCAGACCAACTACGCAAATGAGCTGACCGCTCTGCTGGGTACTGAGTCCAAACACAACACGGCTAACGTCAAGGCGCTTGAATCGCTGCCCTGGACGACGCAGGAATACAAGAACCTGACGTCCCAGTTCAACGACAAGAACCTTTCCGCAGTCCGCGAATATCCCGGCGGCTACATCATTTCCCGTTACGTCGGATTTGCGTTCCTTGCAGTTTACAACGACGGTGCAGAACCCGTCGACGCAATGCTCGGATACGTCACCAACATCAACGCCGAAATCACCCGTAAGCGTCAGGAATTCGGACTCGCTTGCGCGAAGGCTTCCTCCTCCAGCAGTTTCTCCGATTACGTCGAAGAAGCAAAATGAGACGGATGCCAACACCAAACTAACAGATAAGGAGAGGATATTCAAGTGTCAGCAAAAGTAAAAGCTGAAGCGAAGCGTCCGGTTTCGAGAAAAGAAATGACGAAATTCTCCTGGACCATGAAAGAGATCCGTAAGAACGGCATCGCCTATCTGATGCTCGCACCTTACTACATCATCTTCGTGTTGTTCACGATTTTCCCCGTTATTCTTTCTCTCATCCTGAGCTTCACGGACTTCAATATGTTGCAGACCCCGAACATCGTGGGCTTCAACAACTATATCAGATTGTTCCTCGATGACGATATTTTCATCATCGCGTGCAAGAACACGCTGATCTTCGCGGCAATCACGGGACCCGTGTCCTACGTTATGTCGTTCCTGATCGCGTGGTTCATCAACGAGCTTCCCCCGAAGATCAGAGCCGTCGTTACCCTGATCTTCTACGCCCCCAACATCGCCGGATCCGTCTACATGATCTGGCAGGTCGCCTTCTCCGGCGACTCCTACGGTTACGTCAACGGTGCGCTGATCAACCTCGGTATCATTACGAAGCCGATCACGTTCTTCGAGGACGTCAACTACATCATGCCGCTCTGTATCGTCGTCGCCCTCTGGACTTCGCTCGGTACGTCCTTCCTGTCCTTCATCGCGGGTCTTCAGGTCGTCGACCGCTCCCTCTACGAGGCGGGCGCCGTGGACGGCGTCAAGAACCGCTGGCAGGAACTGTGGTACATCACGCTTCCGTACATGAAGCCGCAGCTGATGTTCGGTGCCATCATGGCAATCACCAGCTCCTTCGGTTTCGGCGGCGTCGTTACCGCACTCTGCGGCTTCCCGTCTACCGACTACGCCGCGTGGACGATCATGCATCACCTTGAAGACTACGGCGGCACCGGCGGACGTTATGAAATCGGTTACGCGTCCGCGATCGCAACGCTGCTCTTCCTTCTGATGATCGGCTGCAACGCACTCGTCAAAAAATTACTTTCGAAGGTGGGTCAATAAGTATGGCAAAAGTTCAGAAAATGAGAACCAGAAAACATACCGTTGTCCTCAACCGCTCGAAAGGCGGAGACGCGGGCATCGCAGTTTTCATGGTCATTATGGGAGCCTTCATGTTCATCCCGATGCTTTATACGGTCCTTCAGTCCTTGAAGCCTCTTGATGAACTCTGGGCATTCCCCCCGAAATTCTACGTCGTCAACCCGACCGGCAAGAACTACCGCGACCTGTTCACCCTGATGAACCAGAACTCCGTACCGTTCTCAAGATATATCTTCAACACGGTACTGATTTCCGTCGGCGGTACGTTCGGCAACCTGTTCCTTTCCTCTTTGGCGGCTTACGTCCTCGCGAAGCTGCACTTCCCGGGAAAGAAATGGATGTTCAAGCTGATCGTCCTCTCCCTGATGTTCCACACCACGGTCGGATCGATCGCAAAGTTCATCCTTCTGTCAAGACTCCATTGGATCGATACGCACCTGTCGATCATCATCCCCGCATGGGGCTCCACTCTCGGTCTGTACCTGATGAAACAGTTCATGGAATCCTCCGTCTCCGACGCGGTGCTTGAGTCCGCACGACTCGACGGCGCGAAGGAACTCAAGATCTTCTGGACGATCGCGATGCCGATGGTCAAGCCCGCGTGGCTGACCATGATCGTGTACTCCTTCAAGGATCTTTGGAACACGGGCTCCACGATCTACATCTACAGCGAGGAACTCAAAACGTTCAACTACGCGATCAACCAGATCATCAGCGGCGGTATCGTCCGTTCCGGTGCGTCCGCTGCGTCGATGGTCATTATGATGATCGTGCCGATCCTGGTCTTCGTCATTTCTCAGTCTCAGATCATTGAGACGATGGCGTCCTCCGGTATGAAGGATTAAGGAGGGAAAGAAATGTCGAAATTTACGAAAATTCTCGCGCTTGTCTCCTGCCTTCTCATGCTGATCGGAATGCTTCCGACGGGCGTCTTCGCTTACTCGTACGCAACGTACACGTACAGCAAGGACGGCGACGCGCAGTATTCCCCCGCAGCTTACGTTCCGAAATCGGTCATTGATTCCCAGTCCCTCGGCCTTGAAAAGGCGATGGACACCCCGACGGGCATCGAGGTCGACAAGGAAGGCAACGTCTACATCGCCGACCCGAAGAACAACCGTATCGTCGTTCTCGACCGGTGGTTCAATTTCAGCTTCATTATTGAAAACTTCATCAACGCACTCGGCGTTCCCGATACGTTCGACTCCCCCGAAGGCCTCTTCGTGTGGGAAGGAAGAGAACTCAACGATGAAGGCGAATACGTCGACGCGAAGTACATCTACGTCGCCGACAAGATGAACGCCCGCATCGTCGTCTTCGACGAATTCGGCAACTACGTACGTCACATCGAGCAGCCCTCCGCGGAAGTCTTCGAGGCAGACGAAATCTACACGCCTGTCCAGCTCGCGGTCGACAGCTCCGGACGTATCTACGTCGTCTCCCAGGCGGGTTATCAGGGTATCATCACCCTGACGAACGAGGGCGAGTTCGCCGGCTACATCGGCGCACAGGCTTCTTCGCTGAGCGTTATGCAGGCGATCTGGAGAAAGTTCCAGACCGCGGAGCAGAAGGCACGCGAGGAAGAGAACATCTCGACCGAGTTCAACAACATCGCGATCGACTCCGAAGGCTTCGTTTACGTCACGACCGATACGATCAAGACGAGCGACGCGTCCGCGGCGATCAAGAACAAGCAGTCCACTTACGCGACGGTCAAGAAGCTCAACATCAGCGGCGACGATATCATGAAGCGTAACGGCTTCTTCTCCCCGATGGGTGAGGTTTCGTTCGAGAACAAGGCTCTGACCTCCGCGACCAACGACCAGGCGTTCGGACCTTCCAAGATCGTGGACGTCGCGGTCGGACCCGAGGGAACCTGGTCCGTCATCGACCAGAACCGTTCGAAGATCTACACCTACAACGATAACGGCGAACTGCTCTTCGCTTTCGGCGATACCGGTACGCAGAAGGGTAACCTCCAGAAAGCGACCTCCATCGTCTACAAGGAAAACGACATCCTCGTCCTTGACAAGCAGACGGGCGCCATTACCATCTACGAAAGAACGACTTACGGCGACCTGCTCGTCACCGCAATCGAACACAACAACAAACGTCAGTACTCCAAGGCAGCCGAGGACTGGAAGGCGATCCTGCAGAGAAACAACAACTTCGACGCAGCGTACATCGGTCTCGGCAAGGCGTATTACAGACAGGGTGACTGGACGACCGCGATGGATTATTACAAGGTCGCCTACGATACCGACGATTACTCCGACGCCTTCAAGTACTACCGCAAGGACTGGATCGAAAAGTACATTTGGACGGTCCCGCTCGTGATCATCGCCGTGTGCCTCGCACTCTACTTCCTGTTCAAGTGGGCAGGCAAGGTCAACGCGAGAGCGGCGGTCTCCGGCAAGAGAAAGACCTTCCTTGACGAAGTTCTTTACGCGTTCCACGTGATGTTCCACCCGTTCGACGGCTTCTGGGATCTGAAACACGAAAAGCGCGGCTCCGTACGCGGCGGCCTCTTCTGGCTCGTCGTCGTCGTCGCCTCCTTCGCATATCAGTCCGCGGGTCAGTCCTTCCTCTACGATCCGAAAGGCGGACACTCCGGTCTGATCGCACAGCTTTCCGGCGTCGTCGTGCCGCTCGTCCTGTTCGTTCTTGCGAACTGGTGCTTCACGACCCTGATGGAAGGTGAAGGAAGCTTCAAGGACATCTTCATCGCGTCCTGCTACGCGATCGCACCCCTCGCACTCTTCATCGCACCCTGCACGCTGCTCACGCACATCGTCACGAACTCCGAAAAGGGCTTCATCACGCTGCTGCTCGGCGTCGCGTACGTCTGGGTCGGCATGCTGCTCTTCTTCGGCATTATGGTCACGCACGACTATTCGCTCGGAAAGAACATCCTGACCGTCATCCTGACGATCGTAGGCATGGCAGTGATCATGTTCCTCGTGGTCCTGTTCTCCAGCCTGTGCATGAAGATGGTATCCTTCGTATCCAACATCATAACCGAAATTTCTTACCGAATGTAAGCAGAAAGGAGAAACAAAATGAGTAAAAACGCAAAAATACTCTCAGCACTGCTCGTTCTGTTCATGTTGATCGGAACGCTCGCGTCGCTCTCTTTGCTTCCCGTGTATGCGCAGACGGCAGCCGCGGATCCCAAGAAAGAGGGAACCGAGGAGGAAGTGATCGAGGAAGACGACAAACCCAAGTTCCTGACCGTTCAGGAAACGATCGAG
>JAZLHQ010000136.1:0-13124 GCA_045616925.1 Eubacteriales bacterium
TCTCAAGCACCTTTTCCTTGATGGTTTCCTGTCTTTCGACCATGATCTGCGTTCCCTTTGCCTCCTCGGAGAGGTTAGCGAAGAGATTGAGATGCTCGTTGAGTATCTTGGCGCCGAGCGAGGCTGCTTCCTTGGCGGAGATCGTTCCGTTGGTCTTGATGTCAAGCGTCAGTTTCTCGTAGTCGATACGGTCGCCGCGGCGAGTGTTCTCGACCTTGTAGCTGACTGCGTAAACGGGCGTGTAGATCGAATCCGTATAGATGAGACCGATTACGGGCACGTTCTGCTGCTTGTTCTTGTCCTGGGAAACGTATCCTCTGCCGTGGTCGAAGGTGAGTTCCATATAGAAACGAGCGCCGTCGCTGAGGGTCGCGATATGCAGATCCGGATTCAGGATCTCGATATCGGAATCAGCCTTGATGTCGCCTGCGGTAACTTCGCAGGGACCGACCGCGTCGATCAGAACCGTCTTCGCCTCGTCCGAGAACAGTTTTGCGACGATTCCCTTGACGTTCAGGACGATCTCAATGACGTCTTCCTTCACGCCGGGAACGGTGGAGATTTCGTGCTGTACGCCGTCGATCTTGATGCTGACGATCGCAACGCCGGGAAGCGAGCTGAGCAGGACTCTGCGCAGGGAGTTTCCGAGGGTCGTTCCGAATCCGCGCTCAAGAGGTTCGACTACGAATCTGCCGAATTTTCCGTCTTCGCTGAGCTGTTCGGTATAAATATTGGGCTTTTCTATCTCTAACATCGTATTATCCTCCTAAAAATTAAGATGCGTTGCGCAACCGGTTGCCGTCCATACGCGGCAATCCGTGCTTCGGAGGCCGGGTATTACTTAGAATAAAGCTCGACAATCAGCTGTTCGTTGAAGTCGAAGTCGATGTCTTCTCTCTTAGGAAGAGCAACGATCTTTGCTTTAACGTTCTCTTTGTCAACATCAAGCCACTTCGGGGCGATCTGGCTCTGCAGACCCTCGATGAGTTCCTTGATTCTGACGCTGGATTTGCTCTCGTCTCTGATGGAAACGACGTCTCCTGCCTTGAGCAGCATCGAAGGAATGGTTGCCTTCTCGCCGTTCAGACGAAAATGTCCGTGCAGAACGAGCTGACGAGCTTCGCGGCGGCTGGATGCCATACCCATTCTGTAAACGACGTTGTCGAAACGGGTCTCGAGAATGTTGAGCAGGTTTTCACCGGTCAGACCTTCTGCCTTTTCTGCCTTATCGAAATAGTTCTTGAACTGACCCTCAAGTACGCCGTAGTATCTCTTGGCAGTCTGCTTTTCGCGCAGCTGCAGGCCGTACTCTCTCAGTTTCTTGTTCTGTGCGCCGTGCTGACCGGGAGCGGTATGTCTGCGGTCGAGGGCACATTTACCGGTGGTGCAGCGTTCGCCCTTCAGGAAAAGCTTTCTGCCTTCTCTGCGGCACAGCTTGCAAGCCGGTCCAGTATATCTTGCCATCTTTCTATCCTCCTATAAATTATACGCGTCTGCGTTTCGGCGGACGGCAACCGTTGTGAGGGATCGGGGTTACGTCTCTGATCATCGTAACGGAGAGACCTGCGGTTGCAAGTGCTCTGATCGCAGCCTCACGTCCGGATCCGGGACCCTTGACGTAAACTTCGATGCTCTTCATACCGTGATCGATCGCGACCTTTGCTGCGGTCTCTGCTGCGACCTGCGCTGCGTACGGCGTGGACTTTCTGGAGCCCTTGAAGCCGAGTTCGCCTGCAGATGCCCAGGAAATCGCGTTGCCGTTCGTATCGGTAATCGTGACAATCGTGTTATTGTACGTAGAGCGGATATGAGCGGAGCCTTTTTCCACGTTTTTTCTTTCGCGGCGCTTCTTGGTGCTCTTAGCGTTTTTATCTGCTGCCATTTGCTGTTTTCACTCCTTTACTTCTTCTTGTTCGCGATAGTCTTCGCGGGACCCTTACGGGTTCTTGCATTGGTCTTGGTTCTCTGTCCTCTTACGGGCAGACCTTTTCTGTGTCTGACACCGCGGTAGCAGTTGATTTCGACCATTCTCTTGATATCGAGAGCAACGTCGCGGCGAAGGTCACCTTCGACCTTGTAGTTTGCTTCGATCTCATCACGCAGTTTTGCGATATCCGCATCGGTAAGATCTTTCGCACGGGTATCGGGATCGATTCCGGTTACTGCGAGGATATCGTTCGCGCTCTTTCTGCCGATACCGTAAATATAGGTGAGGGCGATCTCGATGCGCTTGTTATTCGGAATATCAACACCAGCTATACGAGCCATACTATTTCACTCCTTTTCCTGAATTAACCCTGTCTCTGTTTATGCTTCGGGTTTTCGCATATGACCATTACGTTACCTTTTCTCTTGATAATTTTGCATTTATCGCAAATTTTCTTAACGGATGGTTTTACTTTCATGCGTCACACCATTCCTTTCTTGATTGTCGCTCACGCGGTAAAATTGCTCACTTGGAGCGCCACGTGATGCGGCCTTTGGTAAGATCGTAGATCGAAACTTCGATCTTTACTTTGTCACCCGGCAGGATCCAGATGTAGTTCATCCGGAGTTTGCCGGAAAGATGTGCCTGAATGACGTGTCCTTTCATCGGACCGTCGGAAATAATCTCGACCTTGAAGATCGCGTTGGGCATCGATTCCACAACTTTTCCTTCAAGCTCGATCACTTCGTCCTTTGACAGAAGAATCCCTCCTTACTTTCTTTTGCTGCATTCGTTTGTTGATTGTTTCGTCATTTGACTTCCGTGAGCAATTCGATCCCGTTTTCCGTGATCGCGACCGTATGCTCGTAGTGCGCCGATAGGCTGTTGTCAGCCGTGACGACCGTCCAGCCGTCGGCAAGTTCCCTGACTTCCCCGGTCCCGACACATACCATCGGTTCGATCGCGATGACCATTCCGGTCGAGAGGCGCAGTCCGCGCCCCGGCGTGCCGTAGTTCGGAACCTCCGGATCCTCGTGAAGCTCGTGCCCCACGCCGTGCCCGATGTACTTCTTCACGACGAAGAAGCCATCCTGCTTAGCCCTTGCCTCGACACTCGATCCGACGTCTCCGAGGCGTGCCCCCGGCGCGACTTTTTCGAGTGCGCAGCGAAAGCTCTCTTCGGTCGCCGTGATCAGTTTCTTGGCAAGATCGGATACGTTTCCGCACGCGAACGTGCGTGCGCTGTCCCCGTGGAAGCCGTGATAATACGCGCCCACGTCTATCTTCACGATATCGCCGTCCTTCAGATAAACGTCCGGTTTCGGGATGCCGTGAATGACTTGCTCGTTGATACTGATACAAGCGCTTGCGGGGAAACCGCCGTATCCGAGGAACGACGGTTCCGCTCCGCATTTGCGGATGTAACGTCTGATGACGTCGTCCAGTTCTTTCGTGGAAACGCCGGGCCTGACGGACTCACCCGCAAGAAGCAGTGCCTCTCCGGTGATCCTGCCCGCGTCCCGCATCTTCGCGATCTGGTCCGCGTTTTTAAGCTGTATCATTTAATGACTTTTGCAATCTTCGATTGCAGCGAAGGTAAGAGCGGTCGTATCGGCGACCTCTTCCTGTCCTTCGACGAGTTTGAGTTTACCGGTCTTTGCGTAGTATTCCTTCAGAGGCTCCGTCGTGGAATGATAGATCTCAAGTCGGGATGCTACGACCTCGGGGGCGTCGTCACGGCGCAGGGTCAGCGGGGTGTGGCAATTGTCGCAGTTGACGCCGTCGGCGGAGGGCTTATACTCGGTATGGTAGGAGGCGCCGCAGTTTGCGCAGACGCGTCTGCCGCCCATACGTTTGATAATTCTCTCGTCAGCGACTTCGATGCTGATGACAACGTCCATCTCGATGCCCATGCGGTCGAGTGCTTCTGCCTGAGGTACGGTACGGGGGAAGCCGTCGAGGATGAAGCCGTCCTTGCAGTCGTCCTGCATAAGACGCTCTTTGATGATCCCGATGACGACCTCGTCCGGAACGAGCGCGCCGCTTTCGGTATAAGCCTTTGCAGCCTTGCCCATCTCGGTACCGTTCTTGATCGCTTCTCTGATGATCGCACCGGTCGAAATCGAGGGGATGTTATAAGCCGCGCTGACCTTTTCGGCCTGCGTGCCTTTTCCCGCGCCGGGTGCGCCCAAAAACATGATTTTCATCGTTTGGTCTCCTTTCGTGCTATGGCGTTCAGTCGTCAGGAAAGGAGCTTACTGCAAGAAGCCCTTGTAGTGACGCATGGACATCTGTGCTTCGATATCGCGTGCGGTTTCAAGTGCAACACCGACGACGATGAGCAGCGAGGATCCGCCGAATGCGAGGCTCGAGAGGCCCGTGAATTTGAATGCGTTCGCGACGCAGTTGACGATCAGCGGCAGACCCGCGACGATCGTCAGGAAAATCGCGCCGATGAGGGTCACTCTGTTCAGGATCTTCTTGATGAAGTCGGACGTCGGCTGGCCGGGACGGATACCCGGGATCGCGCCGCCGTTTCTCTTCAGGTTGTTCGATACCTCGACGGGATCGAAGGAGATCATGATATAGAAGTAAGAGAAAGCGATGATCAGTACGATGTACAGAACGATATAAAGAACGGAAGTGGATTCAAACAGTCCCATCAGCGTACCGATGAAGCCGCCGGAATTCTTCGTCTTTCCGAACAGTGCGCCGATCGTTGCGGGAAGCGAAACGATCGAAGAAGCGAAGATGATCGGCATAACGCCGGACATATTCAGCTTCAGAGGCAGGTTCGTGTTCTGACCGCCGTACATTTTTCTTCCGACGACCTTCTTCGCGTAGGAAACGGGGATTCTGCGCTCGGAGTTCGTGACGAACACGATGAACAGGATCATGGCGAGTCCGACGATGATGCCGACGACGCCGACGATCGTCCACCACGGCCACTGCTTGAGCAGTTTCCAAATGCCCATTCCGATGCTGGGTCCGGAAGCTACGATGTTCGCGAACAGGATCATCGAGATACCGTTGCCGATACCCTTTTCGTTGATCTTTTCGCAGAGCCACATGATGATCGCGGCACCTGCACCGAAGCAGGCGACGACCACGAAGCCCTTGAAGACGTTCGCGTTGCTCTTATAGAGCCAGTTGTTCGTTTCCAGGATGCGGTAGTAAGCAAAAGCGGTCAGGAATCCGAGTCCGACGGTGATCAGACGCGTGATCTGGTTGATCTTCTTCTTGCCTTCTTCGTCCTGGGACATCTGCTGCAGCTTCGTGAATGCGACGCAGAGCAGCTGCATAACGATCGTTGCGGTGATATACGGGGAAATGGACAGTGCGAACAGCGTAGCCTGCGAAAGCGCGCCGCCCGACAGGATGTTCATGTACTCGAAAATCGTGCCGCCGTAATATTCGTCGAAGCCCTCGATCACGTTGTTGTTGACGTACGGAACGGGGATTGCTGCGCCGAATCTGTAGATCAGGATAATCAGTCCGATGAACAGGATCTTGTTACGGACCTCTGTCGCCTTCCAGATATCTCTGATTTTGGAAAAAATCGTTTTCACTCAGATCACCTCAACAGTTCCGCCTGCCGCTTCGATCTTCGCCTTTGCAGATTCGGAGATCTTTGCTGCCTTTACGGTTATTTTCTTGGTGATTTCGCCGCGGCCGAGAACCTTGAGTCCATCATATTCATTGCCGATGATTCCCTTTTCAAGCAGAGCCTTTGCGTCTACAACTGCTCCGTTCTCGAATACTTCGAGTGCCTCGACGTTAACGATCGAGTAGTTTACGGCAAAATGATTCTTGAAGCCTCTCTTCGGGAGTCTTCTGTAAAGCGGGATCTGACCGCCTTCAAATCCGGGACGGACACCGCCGCCGGAACGTGCGTTCTGACCTTTGTGACCCTTGCCGGCGGTCTTGCCGTTGCCGGATCCGGAGCCACGGCCGACACGCCAAGCGTTCTTGGCAGAGCCTTCAGCCGGTGAAAGTTCGTGGAGCTTCATTTTTGTTCCTCCTTTAACTATTATTCTGCGGTCTTTTCAACCTTTACGAGATGTGCAAGTACTGCGAGCTTGCCTTCGAGTGCAGCGTCCGCCTTCAGCGTCTTCGTGTCGCCGATGCGCTTCAGACCCAGGGACATAGCCGTCTTCTTGGTCTTCGGAAGCTGACCGATGAGGCTCTTTACAAGTGTAATCGTTACCATGTCAAAGCCTCCTTATTTAATCTCATCAACGCTCTTGCCGCGCATTTCGGCAACTTCTTCAGCGGTTCTCAGCTGAGCAAGTGCCTCAAAGGTAGCCTTGACGACGTTGGTGGGGTTGGTGGAGCGCAGGCACTTCGCTCTGATGTTCGTAATGCCCGCTGCTTCAAAAATGGCACGCATCGTACCGCCTGCGATAATACCGGTACCTTCGGGAGCAGGTCTCAGCATAACCTTGCCTGCGCCGTATTCACCGATCACCTCGTGCGGGATCGTGGTTCCCTTCAGGGAAACGGTAATAACGTTCTTCTTCGCATCTTCGATTCCCTTGCGGATCGCTTCGGGAACTTCAGCTGCTTTTCCGAGTCCGTATCCGACGTGACCCTTGCCGTCGCCGACGACCATAATGCTTGCAAAGCTTGCAATACGTCCGCCCTTGACAGTCTTGGACACGCGCTTGGTTTTAACGAGGTGTTCGGTAAATTCGATCGCCTCAACATCAATTCTCTTTGCCATGTCTTTCCTCCCTGCTATCAGAACTTAAGGCCGGCAGCGCGAGCGCCTTCGGCAAGTTCCTGAACTCTTCCGTGGTAAAGATAGCCGCCGCGGTCAAATACGACCTCGGAAATGCCCTTGGCGATCGCACGCTCACCGACGAGCTGTCCGACCTTCTTGGCTGCTTCCTTATTGCCGCCTTCAGTACCGAAATCTTTTTCATAAGAGGAAGCGGATACAAGCGTCACACCCTTGACGTCGTCAATGATCTGCGCCTGAATATTGGCATTGGAACGATAAACGCAAAGACGGGGGCACTCAGAAGTTCCGGAGATCTTCGCTCTGACTCTGATGTGTCTCTTCTTACGCTGTGCATTGGAATCCTTTCTTGATACCATCGTAATCCACTCCTTTCATTATTTACCGGTTTTTCCGGCTTTGCGGCGAATGACTTCGTCAGCATACTTGATACCCTTGCCGTGGTACGGTTCCGGGGGTCTCTTGCTTCTGATCACTGCCGCGATCTGTCCGACCGCCTGCTTATCGATACCCTTCACGATGATCGTGCTGGAATCGGGCGTTTCGAAGGTGATGTCCTTCGGAGGCTCGACGTTCACGAGGTGAGAGTAACCGATGGTAAGCTCGAGGGTCTTGCCCTTCATCTGGCATCTGTAACCGACGCCGACGATCTCCAGCTTGCAGCTGTAACCGTTGACGACGCCCTCAACCATGTTGTTGAGAAGCGCACGGGTCAGACCGTGAAGTGCTCTGCTCTCCTGCTCGTCGTCGGGGCGGGAAACGGTGATAACGCTGCCTTCCTGCTTGATTTCCATCAGAGGATTCAGCTGCTGCGTGAGGGTTCCTTTAGGGCCCTTTACGGTAACGAAGTTGCCTTCTTCGATCTTGACTTCGACTCCGGCGGGAACCGTAATAGGCATTCTACCAATTCTTGACATAGTCTATCTGCTCCCTTCCATTACCATACGAACGCGAGGATCTCACCGCCGATATTCTCTTTGCGAGCCTGCTTATCGGTCATGATGCCCTTCGAGGTGGATACGATTGCGATTCCGAGTCCGTTCATTACCTTCGGCATATCCTCGGCACCTGCGTAGATACGCAGACCCGGCTTGGACACTCTGCGAAGACCCTGCAGGACCTTCTGCTTGCCGATGTACTTGAGCGTGATGCGGATGACGCCCTGCTTGCCGTCTTCGATGATGGTGTAGCTCTTCACGTAACCCTCGTTGACGAGGATGTCCGCGATCGCCTTCTTCATGTTGGAAGCGGGAACGTCTACGGTTTCGTGCTTTGCGTTGTTTGCATTGCGGATGCGAGTGAGCATATCCGCAATTACGTCTGAAATTTGCATATTAAATTCCTCCTTATGCAAGTTATATATTCTTGCTGCCCGCGGCCGTGGCTTCGGGCTGCATTTCGGCGGTTAAACGCCCCCGGCGTTTCCTGCCGAAAGATGGAACGATTGGATAGATTACCAGGATGCCTTTCTGACGCCCGGGATCTGGCCCTTGTAAGCCAGCTCGCGGAAGCAGATACGGCAGATCCCGTACTTACGGAGATAAGCATGGGGACGACCGCAGATCTTGCATCTGTTGTACTCACGGGTGGAGAACTTCTGCGTCTTCTGCTGCTTCAGAATCATTGACTTCTTTGCCATCTTAACTTACCTCCTCAATTATTTCGCAAACGGTGCGCCGAAGAGCGTGAGAAGCTCGCGTGCCTCTTCGTCGGTGTTTGCGGTGGTTACGAACGCGATGTCCATGCCGCGGATCTTTTCGATCTTATCGTAATCGATTTCAGGGAAGATCAGCTGCTCTTTGAGGCCCAGAGAGTAGTTGCCGTGTCCGTCGAAGCCGTTCGGGTTGATACCCTTGAAGTCGCGGACTCTAGGGAGAGCGAAGTTGAAGAGTCTGTCCATGAACTCGTACATGGTCTGACCGCGAAGCGTGACCTTGACGCCGATCTTCATGCCTTCACGGAGCTTGAAGTTAGCGACGGACTTACGTGCGTAAGTCGGAACTGCCTTCTGACCGGTGATGGCGGTGATCTCGTTAATCACGGTGTCGATAACCTTGCCGTTTTCCTTTGCGTCGCCGCAGCCGACGTTGACAACGATCTTGTCAAGCTTCGGGATCTGCATAACGCTCTTGTACTCGAATTTCTTCATGAGAGCCGGAGCGATTTCGGCTTTATACATTTCTTTCAGTCTTGCGTCTGCCATTTTTTAGCTCCTCCTCAATCGAACTTGTATCCGCACTTCGTGCAGACACGGATCTTCTTGCCGTCGACGACTTCGGTGTGCACTCTGCATCCCTTGTCGCACTTCGGGCAGTAAAGAGCAACCTTGCAGGCGTAGATCGGAGAGTCGACCTTGACGATCGCGCTCTGTTCGCCCTGTCTTCTTGCCTTTACGTGTTTGGTCGCCTTGTTGAAGTTCTCAACGATGACCTTGTTCTCGTCGGGAGATACCTCAAGTACCTTGCCCGTCTTGCGAACCTTTTTCTTTTCGGAACCGTCCTTATCCTCTTTGACAACCCACTTGTCGGTGTAGTCACCGGTCAGAAGAACAACGGTATCGCCTTTTTTAATATTCATTTCCGCTTCCTCCTTACAGTACTTCGGGTGCCAAGGAAAGGATCTTCAGGTAGTCTTTTTCGCGGAGCTCTCTTGCTACCGGTCCAAAGATACGGGTTCCCTGGGGGTTCTTATCTGCTTTGATGATAACTGCTGCGTTATCGTCGAAACGGATCGTGGATCCGTCTGCGCGCCCGAGTGCGTGAACCGTACGGACGACGACCGCCTTAACGACGTCGCCTTTGTTGACCTGTCCGCCGGGCGTTGCCTTCTTGACGCACGCAACAACGACATCACCGATACCCGCGTAACGTCTCCCGGAGCCGCCGAGAACACGGATACACATAATTTCTTTCGCGCCGGTATTATCCGCCACTTTCATAACAGTCTGTTGCTGTATCACAGTGCTTAATCCTCCTTTTCAACACGGTCTTTGCCGTATCTACTAAATTATTTAGCCTTTTCGATGATCTCGACGAGGCGCCATCTCTTGGTCTTGGAAAGCGGTCTCGTCTCCATGATCTTGACGGTATCGCCCACGCCGCACTCGTTGTTCTCATCGTGTGCATGCACCTTCAGGGTGTGCTTGATGATCTTGCCGTACTTTGCGTGCTTGACGTTGTCTTCGATTGCGACAACGATCGTCTTGTCCATTTTGTCACTGACAACCTTGCCGACTCTCGTCTTTCTCAGGTTGCGCTCAATCGTTTCACTCATGACTTATTCTCCTTCCGACTTATGCATTCTTCTCGTGAAGAACGGTCATTACGCGTGCGATGTCCTTCTTGACGTCGGCGATCTTGTGAGGATTGTCAAGCTGGTTGATCGCATTCTGGAAGTTCAGATGGAAGAGTTCTTCCTTCAGTTCGAGAAGCTTTGCGCTGAGTTCTTCAGCGGACATTGCTCTGATTTCACTTGCTTTCACTGCTTATACCTCCTCGGATGCCTTTTCAACGAACTTGCACTTGATCGGCAGCTTGTATGCAGCAAGACGCATAGCTTCTTTTGCGACCGACACGTCGACGCCGTCCATTTCGAACATAACTCTGCCCGGTTTGACAACTGCTACCCAGTACTCGGGAGAACCTTTACCGGAACCCATTCGGGTGTCCGCCGGCTTCTCGGTGATGGGCTTATCCGGGAAGATCTTGATCCAAACCTGACCGCCGCGCTTGATGTAACGCGTCATAGCGATACGGGCTGCTTCGATCTGATTGCTGGTGATCCATGCAGGTTCAAGAGCAACGAGACCGTAACTACCGTTGGAAATCTTGTTTCCGCGGGTTGCTTTACCGGTAAGTCTGCCGCGCTGAACGCGACGGTACTTAACTCTCTTCGGCATTAACATTATTTGTTGCCCCCTTCTGCATTGTTGTTCTGGTTACGGTTGACGGGGCGGTAACCGCCGCGCTGTCCGTTTGCGTTGTTGTTATTGTTGCCGTACTTGCGGTCGCCGTTATTGAACTTGCGGTCGCCCTGCGGCTTGCGATCTCCGTTGAAGCGGCGGTCACCGGGCTTGCGGTCGCGGCGATCCTGCTTCGGAGGATTGAGATCGGCGGGCTTGCTGATCGTGAACTTCTTCTTGACGTCGGGAAGAACCTCGCCCTTGAAGATCCAGACCTTGACACCGATCTTACCGTAGGTGGTGTTTGCTTCTGCGAAACCGTACTCGATGTCGGCTCTCAGAGTCTGCAGCGGGATCGTGCCCTCGTGGTAGTGCTCGGTGCGCGCGATTTCCGCGCCGGCGAGACGACCGCTCAGGTTGACTTTGATACCCTTTGCGCCGAGACGCATGGTTCTGCCGATGCAAAGCTTCATTGCGCGGCGGAAGCTGACACGTCTCTCGAGCTGGCCTGCGATGTTCTCTGCAACGAGCTGTGCGTTGAGGTCAGGCTGTCTGACTTCGACGACGTTCAGAGCGACGCTCTTGCCGAGCATCTTTTCGAGCTCTGCCTTCAGCTTGTTGATCATGACACCGCCGCGTCCGATCAGGACGCCGGGCTTTGCGCAGTGAATGAAAATTCTCACTCTTGCGCTGTCACGCTCGATTTCGATCTTCGGGATGCCTGCATCCTTCAGCGTGCTCTCCTCTTTGGGG
The DNA here is from genome assembly GCA_045616925.1 of Eubacteriales bacterium. Classification (GTDB taxonomy): domain Bacteria; phylum Bacillota; class Clostridia; order Oscillospirales; family CAG-272; genus JAZLHQ01. Next base: position 11,323 of record JAZLHQ010000136.1, read on the forward strand.
TTCGCGCTTGCGATCGGATAGTTCATGAGGAATTCTCTGATGTTATAGTCAGATACCAGCGTGTCGCCGAAGGTTTCGTCCTTCTCAAACCATCTGGAGTCCCAGTTCTTGATTACACCGACACGAATACCGTGCGGATTGACTTTCTGTCCCATTCAGTTTTTCCTCCCTTTCTTATTCTTTCTCTTTGACGACGATCGTCATGTGGCTGGTGCGCTTCAGAAGACGGTCGAATCCGCCTCTGCCTCTTGCCTGACCTCTCTTGAGGGTGGGGCCGGGGCAAGCGTAGCACTCGGAGACGAAGAGCTTGCTCTCGTCAACGACTTCGTTGTGCGCTTCTGCCTTGCTGAGTACGTTAGCCTTCGCGGATGCGAGGAGCTTAACGAGATACTCGGATGCCGCTTTCGGCGTATTCTTCAGAATACCCATAGCAAGTTCGTAATCCTTGCCGCGGATCAGATCCATTACGATTTTTACCTTACGCGGAGTAATTCTCACGTTCGTGACAACTGCTTTTGCTTCCATCAGAATTTCCTCCCATCAGTTGGTCGTCTTCGAGCCCGCGTGACCCTTGAAGGTTCTGGTGGGCGCGAATTCGCCGAGCTTGTGTCCGACCATGTCCTCAACGACATATACCGGAATGTGCTTTCTTCCGTCGTAAACAGCGATCGTGTGACCGACGAAATCAGGGTAAATCGTGGAAGCTCTGGACCATGTCTTGATAACCTGTTTGTTGCCCGATTCATTCATCGCGACGATTCTCTTGTAGAGCTTCGCTTCGACGAACGGGGCCTTTTTAAGACTTCTGCTCATTCTTCATGCCTCCTGATTACTTACCGTTTCTGTGTTTGACGATGAACTTCTCGGTCTTAGCCTTCTTGTTACGGGTCTTGTAACCGAGAGCGGGTTTACCCCAAGGAGTGACAGGGCCGGGATGTCCGACCGGGGACTTACCTTCACCACCGCCGTGGGGGTGGTCGCAGGGGTTCATGACGGAACCGCGGACGGTCGGTCTGATACCCATGTGACGGGTCTTACCTGCTTTACCGATTTTGACGGTATCGTGTTCAACGTTGCCGACAGTACCGATGGTGGCGTTGCAGTTCAGTCTCACGAGACGAACTTCGCCGGAAGGCAGACGAACCTGCGCCATGCCGTTTTCCTTAGCCATCAGCTGAGCTGCGCATCCTGCGGAGCGGACGAGCTGGCCGCCCTTGCCGGGGTAAAGCTCAATGTTATAAATGAAGGTACCAACGGGGATAAACTCGATCGGGAGCGTATTGCCCGGTTTGATATCTGCGTTTGCACCGGTTTCGACGATGTCGCCGTCCGTAAGACCTACGGGAGCGATCATGTACTTCTTGGTGCTGTCCTCGTACTCAAGCAGTGCGATGTACGCCGTTCTGTTGGGGTCGTACTCAACGCCGATGACCTTTGCGGGTGCGAGCGTCTCGCGCTTGAAGTCGATGATTCTGTACTTCTGTCTGTTTCCGCCGCCCTTGTGACGAACGGTGATTCTGCCGTAGCTGTTGCGGCCTGCGTTCTTCTTCTTGCTTGCAAGCAGGCTCTTTTCGGGAGTCTTCTTGGTCACTTCTTCAAAAGAAGGAACGGACATGGATCTGTGGCCCGGAGTTGTGGGCTTGTAAATCTTCGTTGCCATTATTCAATTCCTCCTCTTACTGCATACCGTCGAAGAATTCGATGGTCTTGGAATCCTCACTCAGGGTGACGATTGCCTTTTTCCATTCGGAGGTGTATCCGGAATGGACGCCCATTCTCTTCGGCTTCTTCTTCATGTTGAT
>JAZLHQ010000137.1:0-6549 GCA_045616925.1 Eubacteriales bacterium
GAAGAGATCGGAAAACTGTACGGCGCCTTCAACGGCATCGAAGGCGTGATCGCGGATCGCGTCTGCGACCTCGGCGCGATCGTCAAAGACGAAAACGACTTGAAACTTCTGAAGCAGACCCCCGCGTCCGCGCTCGGCTCGTGCAGACTGAAGCTGCCCGACCCCTCGTCGGCGCAGTCGGAAGCGACCTACGACCGCATCTTCGAAGTGTTCAGAAAATACGATATCGGTTATTTCTTCTATATCGGCGGAAACGATTCGATGGATACGGTCGATAAACTCGAATCCTACGCGAGAATGATCGGCAGCGATATCGCCTTTATCGGTATCCTCAAAACGATCGACAACGACCTCGTTCTGACCGACCACACGCCGGGCTTCGGATCGGCGGCGAAATTCATCGCCGCGACGATGCAGGAGATCCTGCGCGATACGGCGGTCTACACCGTCAAAGCGGTCACGATCGTCGAGATCATGGGCAGAGACGCCGGCTGGCTGACCGCGTCCACGGCGCTTCCCGAAAGGATCTGCGGCATAGGACCCGACCTCGTCTACCTGCCCGAGCGGATCTTCGATATGGACAACTTCTTCAGGGACGTCGAAAAGGCGTTTGAAAAGCATCCGAACGTCGTGATCGCCGTTTCCGAGGGACTCAAGCTCGCGAACGGACACTACGTCGGAGAGGGAAGCCAGAAGGGCGTTTCCGATATTTTCGGACATCAGTATCTGGCGGGCACGGGCAAGGCACTCGAGATCGCCGTCAAGGCGCGTTTCGGCTGCAAGGTGCGCTCTGTCGAGCTCAATCTTCCGCAGCGCTGCGCCGCGCATTTCTTATCGAAAACGGATATCGACGAATCCTTCGCGCTCGGCAAAGCGAGCGTCACGATGCGTGATTTCGAAAAGAGATCCGGAACGATCCTCGTTTACGAGCGGAACGACGCCCCCTACGGCGTCACGTTCACGCCGCAGCCCGTCCACGGGGTCGCGAACCGCACGAAATACGTCCCCGACGAATACATTCGTCCCGACGGCAACGGCGTGACCGGAAAGTGTATCGATTATCTTGAGCCTCTGATCCGCGGAGAAGTGGATCTGATTTGCGAAAACGGTCTTCCGAAGCATTTTACGATCCGGAAATGTTGATTGTGTGCAGATAATCTCTTGACAACCGGAAACGATCGGAGTATAATCAAAACGTATCCATATAAAAGGAGAAGACGCTATGAATAAAAAAATGATTGCCTTCCTGCTCGCGGCGATCTTTTGTCTGACGCTTCTTTCGGGCTGCGCAGAGAAGAAGAACAACGGCAAGAAGGAAAACGAACTCGAGGAGGCAGAATTCCTCGATCACCTCCCAGAATACGATTTTGAAGGCGAAAACGTCGTCATCGCCTGCTACGACGAAACCGTCACGACCTCGATCGCCGCTGAAGAAAACGACGGCGACACCGTCAACGTCGCGCTCTACGAATCGAAGCAGACGGTCGAAACGCGCTTCAATCTGACGATCGAAATGATCTCGTGCAGCTCAACTCTTCAGTATCTGAAGCAGACGATCGGCACGGCGCTGACCGCCGGAACGTCCGATTACGATATCCTCGCTGGCTATCAGTTCTACGATATCGGACTTTGCCTCGACGGTACGCTCCTCGATCTCAACAAGCTCGAAGGAGAAGCGAACGTGATCGACGTTTCGCAGGACTACTGGGCGTCCGACGTCATCGGCGCGCTCAACTACGGCGATTCTCTCTACTGGATCGCCGGCGATATCAGTACGCAGACGCTCGGAATGATGTTCTGCGCCTACTGCAATACGAGCCTGTACAACAAATATATGCTCGAAAAACACGGCAGCATCTACGACATCGTCAGAAACGGCGATTTTACGTACGATCTTCTGACCGAAATGTGCGCCGATATTTATCAGGACGTAGACTCCGACCAAAAGGTCAGTGAAAACGATATCGTCGGTTTTGCGTCTTTCTGGGTCAGTATGGTAGACGGTATGCTCGCGGGCGCGGGCTTCAAGACCGTTCGCACCTACGACGACGGAACGCTCGAGCTTTACGTTGAAAATAAGGACAATCAGGCGCTCGCAAGACCGATGCTCGAATTCAAGGAATCCGCGATCACGTTCAAGGTCAGCTATTCCACGAGTGCCGACGCGGAGCCCTGTCAGATGGAGCAGTTCGCGAAGGGCAATACGCTCTTCGTCGTCAGTAAGATGAGCTCCTCGAGACTGATCCGCGAAATGACGGACGATTACGGCGTCATTCCTTGCCCGAAGGCAGCGAAAGATCAGCCTTACCGCACCGCCGTGCACGACGCGATGCCGATCTTCGGCATCAACGCGAACTCCGAGCACGTGACCGCGTCCGCGTACGTTCTCGAAGCGCTCTGCGCGCGCAACTCGCAGACCGTTCGCCCGAAGTATTTCGACGAAGCGCTGAAATATAAGTACACCCGCGACAACGATTCGGCGGAGATGATCGACCTCATCCACGATTCGATGACGACCGACTTCGGCGGCGCGTGGTCCGAGCGGCTCGGCAACATCACGCATACCTTCCGCGATATGACGCCGGGTGCTATGAGCAGCAGCATCAATAAATATAAGAACAAGTGGAACGAAGCTTTCAAGGTACTGATCGAAAAGCTCCGGGAAATGCAGTAAATCTCCGAAACGGAGCGCCGGCAAAACGTCGGCGCGCCGTTTTTGTTCTCCCGAAACGTTTTACAAAAAATCACCGATTTCGCGTAACGTTTTTGGACTTATCCACAAATAGTTGATTTTTTGCAGAGAATGCCTTGACAATCAGGAACGGTTGGAGTATAATATAACATATTTTCAATCGGAGGTGACTGTTTTGGACCGAATTTTCAACTTTTCCGCGGGTCCGTCGATGCTGCCGGTTCCCGTTCTCGAACGGGCGGCGAAAGAAATGATGAACTATCAGGGCAGCGGAATGTCCGTGATGGAGATGAGTCACCGATCTCCGGTCTACGACGCGATCATCAAAAACGCCGAAAAGAAACTGCGCGAACTGATGTCGATCCCCGATCAATACGCCGTACTGTTTCTGCAGGGCGGCGCCTCGACGCAGTTTGCGTCGGTACCTCTGAACCTCATCGGCAGAACGGGGAAGGCGGATTACGCCGTTTCGGGTCAATTTTCCGGAAAAGCCTATAAGGAAGCTTTGAAAATGGGCTATAACGTCCGCTGCATCGCGACGACGAAGGACGACAACTTCGATCACGTCCCGTTGATCACGAAGGATATGATCGACCCCGAAGCGTCTTACGTCCATATCTGCTTCAACAACACGATCTACGGTACGAAATATCACGATATTCCCGACACGGGCGACGTTCCGCTCGTCGCGGATATGTCCTCCTGCATCATCTCCGAGCCGATCGACGTCACGAAATTCGGCGTGATCTATGCGGGAGCGCAGAAAAACATGGCGCCCGCGGGACTGACGCTCGTGATCGTGCGCCGCGATCTTCTCGGGTATTGCGATCCGAAAGCGCCCACGATGCTCGACTGGTCGGTGATGGCGGAGAACGAATCGATGTACAACACGCCCCCGTGCTGGCCGATCTATGTGGCGGGACTCGTTTACGAGTGGATCCTGTCCCTCGGCGGACTTGAGGAAATGAAGAAGATCAACGAGAAAAAAGCGAAGATCCTTTACGATTATCTCGATTCGCAGAGTTATTACTCCGCTCCCGTCAAAAAGGACAGCCGCTCGATGATGAACGTCACGTTCGTGACGGGCGATCCCGATCTCGACGCGAAATTCGCCAAAGAGGCAAAGCTTTACGGCATTGAGAATATCAAGGGTCACAGATCCGTCGGCGGAATGCGCGCGTCGATCTATAACGCGATGCCGATAGACGGCGTCGAAGCGCTCGTTTCGTATATGCAAAAATTCGCAGAAGAAAATCCGAAAAACTGAAGGAGACGAAATCATGAAAAATATACTGCTTCTCAATAAATTCTCGAAGGCGGGCGCCGAAAAATTCGGTCCCGACTACACAGTTGCCGATAATATCAAGAATCCTGACGGCATCGTCGTCCATTCCGCGCCCCTGCACGGTATGGAATTCGCGCCCAATCTGAAGGCGATCATCCGCGTCGGCGCAGGCGTCAACACGATCCCCGTCGACCGCTGCACCGAAGCGGGCATCGCGGTCTTCAATACGCCGGGCGGCAACGCGAACGCCGTCAAGGAACTGACGATCGCCGCGATGATCAGCATCTGCCGCAACGTGAACGCCGCGAGCGACTGGGTGCACACCCTGTCGAAGGAAGAGGCGGACTACGGCAAGACCGTCGAGAAGGGCAAGGAAGTCTATACGGGACCCGAACTGCTCGGCAAGACCGTCGGTATCCTCGGCGTCGGCGCCGTCGGATCGCGCGTCGCGAAGGCGTGCCACGACCTCGGTATGAAGGTGATCGGCTACGACCCCTATCTCAGCCACCTACGCCGTCAGGAGCTTTCCGAGTATCTGCGCTTCACCGATAACGTCGAAGAGATCTATAAGGAGAGCGACGTGATCTCCGTCCACGTACCGCTGAGCCCCTCGACCGAAGGAATGGTCGGCAAGGAGCAGATCGAAATGATGAAGGACGGCGTTTACCTCGTCAACTACGCGCGCGGTCCGATTCTCGATAACGACGCGGTCTGCGACGCGCTCGAGAGCGGCAAGATCAAAGCGTTCGCGACGGATTTCCCGACCGAGCGCGAACTGAAATGCAAGGAAATTTACTCAACGCCCCACCTCGGCGCCGCGACCTTCGAAGCAGAGAACAACTGCGAGGTCATGGCGGTCAAGCAGATGAGAGACTACCTTGAAAACGGCAACATCGCGAATTCCGTCAATTTCCCCGACGTGAGCTTCGCGCGCGCCGACGGCGACCGCATCACCGTGTTCCATAGGAACAAGGTCGGTATGCTCGGAACGATCACCGAGAAAGTTTCCGGAATGGGACTCAATATCGAGAATCTCGTCAATAAGGGCAGAGGAAATTACGCCTACACGATCCTCGATTTCAACGAATCCGCACCCGAAGGACTCGATAAGGTCATCTCCTCCATTTCGGGCGTCATCCGCGTGACCCTCTTCAAGGCGAACTGAATAACGGCATCAAAAAACCGGAGCGTAAACGCTCCGGTTTTTGTTATTATTGGGTGTTCAGGTAAACGTTCTTTTGAGGTATTCTTTCAGATCTTGCTCTGCAGTTGATTTGCGTTTGTTGATACCGTTCAGGTTGACGTGGCTGCTCAGCGTATCGCCGACCGTCGAATAAATACCGCCCCAGTCGTAGTACTCACCGATATCGTAGTACTTGGAATCGAAGATGAGGTCGAGCATATCCTGAGAATCGTCGTCACGGGTCTTTTTATTCTTCAGAGAAGTATCGTAGAATGCCAGAAGCAGTGTGTAGTGAGATTCCTCGGAAAGCGCCTCTACGATCGCGGAGGTGCGAACTTTGTCGGAAGAAAGCTTCGGGATCGCGATGGATTCCGTAACGTTCATTTTGACGGTACAGTGATAATTCTTCTGCGCCTCTTCGAGCTTCGGGATCGGAAGGAGGCCGAAGTCGGCGGTCATTTCGGTGTAGGAACGGAATTCCGCGACACGGTTAAGACCCGTCATATCCCTCCTATTCTTTATCAGTATAACATAAAGAAGGTAAACTGTCAATACTGTTTGTGAGGGATGTCGAAATACGTGGAAAATGCGCTTTTGCCGAATGGTGAACAAACTGTAAAAAAAGCGCCGAAACGCTTGCATTTGCCGTGAAAATATGATAAAATATCCATAACTGTAAATAGGGCATTTTGCCCCTTTTGAGAACGTATTGAATAAATGAGTCACATAAAAGCGAGGTAACTAAATGAAGAAAAGAATCCTGAGTTTCTTGCTGGCGGTTCTGATGATCGTCGGCGTCTTTCCGTTCGCGGCGTTCGCCGAGAACGCGCCCGCAAACGGCGGCACGACCCCGACGGGCGGTGAAGGCGGAACCGAACCGACCGACGGGCGGATCTCCTTTATCGGTCCCGACGGCGTCACGGTTTCGATCGACGATTACACGCTGATCGACGAAGACACCGTCCTTTGGGAGGACGGATACTACGTTGCCGTCGGTGACGTAACGCTTTCCGGCTACGTAAAAGTCGACGGCACTGCAAGTCTGATCCTTACGGACGGCGCGCATTTGACCGTCGCGGGCGACGCGGGTCAGGCGGCGATCAACGTCCTTTTGGGAAGCACGCTCAATATTTACGGACAGAGCGCCTTCGGCGGACGTCTCGAAGCCACGGCGGGCTCTTTCGCGGCGGCGATCGGCGGCTGTGACGAAGAGGAATTTCCCGGATCTTCCCCTGATTGCGGAAATATCAATATTTACGGCGGCATTATCACCGCGGACGGCGGCGATTCCGGCACCGGCATCGGCGCCGGCTGGAACGGAACGGCGGGCGCTATCTCGATCTACGGCGGCAGAGTTACCGCGACCGGAGATGCGTTCTGCGCTGCGAT
>JAZLHQ010000138.1:0-2433 GCA_045616925.1 Eubacteriales bacterium
ACTTTGCGCCGAGGTAGAAGGAGGTGTAGCCGGACATAACTTCAGCGTAGGTGAACGCGCCGACGTAGCCCATCACTGCCTGCTCGGCGGTGATCTTGCCTGCGGCGATCATTTCATTCAGCTTCATACCTGCGGTGATACCTGCGAGATATCTGCCTTCGTAGATGGAAGCGAACGCGTTGGAGTAGTTCTTGAGACCGGCGGTGTGTGCCTTCGTGCCGGTTGCGTGGCAGAAGCGGACGCTCTTGTATTCCTGAGCAGCCTGGATCATGTAGTCCTCGTGGCCGAAGGAATCGGCGAAGACGACCTGGCAGCCTTCGTTGACGCAAGCCTTTGCCTTATCGTAGCAGGCGGTGCTTTCCGGAATACCGGTGTACAGGACGAGCTGCTCTTTCTTCAGTCCGAGCTGATCGAGCGCACGGTACATAGCGTCGATGAAGTTCTTGTCATAGGTGGAGGTTTCGTCGTGCAGGGTGATCATACCGATTTTCAGATCTTCCTTAGCGACTTTCTCGAACTTTACTTCTTTGTCTTCCTTAGTGCAGGAAGCCATAGAAAGTACAGCGCCCATGACCATCAGGACAACGAGAACGAGGGACAATACTTTTTTCATGTTCATTTCTCCTTTGCCTTTTGGCAATAAAATGTTTTATGTAAATTTCCTTTCGGAAATCCCATTCGTTATCAAGCGCGGAACGTGATCCCGTTTTCGACGCTCATCGAATCGATCAGCGCGAGCGAATCGATCCGCACGCCCTCGGCGCGCAGCTTGTCTCCGCCGCCCTGGAATCCCTTTTCGACGGCGACCGCGCAGCCGACGACCTCGGCTTTACCATGCCGGGCGATCGAAAGAAGCCCCTCGAGCGCCGCGCCGTTGGCGAGAAAATCGTCAACGATCAGAAGTCTGTCGCCTTCGGACAGGTACTGTGCGGGAACGATCGCAGAATACGTATTGCCGTGCGTGAAGGAGTGGACCTGTGCCGAGAGCATCTCGCCCGTCTGCGTGGACGCGCGGCTCTTCTTTGCGAATACGACGGGGACCTTCATATAGAACGCCGCCGCCATCGCGATCGCGATGCCGGGCGCTTCGATCGTCATGATCTTCGTGATCTTATCCTTTTTATAAAGGCGGGCGATCTCCTTGCCCATTTGGTAAATGAACGCGGTATCGAGCTGCTGGTTCAGAAAATTGCCGACCTTCAGAACGTCCGCGGAAAGCACTTTGCCCTCTTTCCGGATCTTTTCTTCAAGCGCTTTCATAAGTTCCTCCCGCATTTACAAAATAAAAAGAAGCAGACCTTGCCGTCTGCTTCTGAAAGAAACGATATAATGGAGTCTTGTTTCGCAAATAGTCGCACATTGGGAGTGCGGTAGAGACTTTCGACCCGTAAATTCGAATATATATCGGAAACAGAATATTTACTTACACCGACATTATACCACACAATGCACGTATTTGCAAGTATTTATTTGTCGAAATGTGTCCCAATTTTTCGCGCGCCGTTTTGTTGACTTTGCACAATATTCCGCGCGCCTTTCAGCGGTCTCCCGCCGTCTTATCGAGCGCGGAAAGATCCGCGTCGCCCTCCTCGGCGTCGTAAACGCGGTAGCCGTTTCCGCTCAGTTCCTCGTCGTCGGAAACGTCCTCGTCGTCATCGTCGTCGCCGAATCCGTCGTCGCCGAGGTCTCCGAGGTCGTCGAGATCTTCGTCCGAGCCGCGCATATCGCGGAATTCGTCCATGATCATATCCTGCACGAACTCGTCCGTGACGACGTCGATCTTATATTCCCCGCCGTCCTCGTAGATCATGAAAATGAGCATCTGTCCGCACGGATTGCCGAAATCGTCGAGCGGGCGGCAGACGGCGTATGTGCCGTCGTCGTGCGGGAATACGGAAAGCTGCTCGAAGCTTGCGCACTCTGCGCGGTCGTTGATCAGTTCGAAAGCGTCCCAATCGTCCTCGTCGAGCCATCTGTCGAGGATCATTTTGATATCAGTCTGCATTTTTTCTTCCTCTTTTTTCGTTTTCTATAAGAATTTTACCAGTTGTCCTTGTCGGGATCCTCGGGGATGACCTCTTTCATCGCCGCGATCGCGCATTCGATCATATCGTCGGTCGGTTCCTTCGTCGTGATGTGCTGCAGAGCGACGCCCGGCGCCGAAATGATCTTCGTAAGAATATTGTCGTGTCTGCCCGCGAATTTGATGAGTTCGTAGCCGATGCCGACGGTCAGCGGCAGGAGCGCCAGTTTGATGACGAATCTGAGGAGCGCGTTCTCCGCCGTGATGAAGAAGCCGATCAGGATGCTGACGAGCAGCATCAGGATCAGGAACGACGTGCCGCATCTCGGGTGGAAACGGCGCTGCGGGCGGACGTTTTCGACGGTCAGCTCGAGTCCCTGCTCGTAGCAGAAGATCGTTTTATGCTCCGC
>JAZLHQ010000139.1:0-3099 GCA_045616925.1 Eubacteriales bacterium
GTCTCAAATATTCTTTGTGTTTTTCTCCGAATTCCGCGATTGCTTTTGCTCTGTGGGATATCCGGTTTTTCAGCTCCGGCTCCATTTCCGCCGTCGTCATGCCGTATTCTGCCATGTAAAACAGCGGGTCATAGCCGAAGCCGTTCTCGCCGCGCTCCTCATACAGAAGCTCGCCGTGACATTCACCGTAGGCGGAGAGTCTGTCGCCGTTGGGGAATACGCCCACCACGGCGGAAACGAACTTTGCGCGGCGGTCCGTTTTGTTTTTCATATTTTCCATTTGAGTTCTTCTTTCCGTTCAAGATCATTATAACACGCGTTTTTCGCACAAAATAGCAAAAATTCATCAAAAAATATGCAGTTTTGCGCGTGGAAACAAATAAGATCCCGATGGATATCGGGATCTTTTTCGATTATTTCGCGGTCATTTTGAGGTACGCGTTGATGAATTCGTCGAGTTCTCCGTCCATAACGGATTGGATGTTGACTTCCTCGTATCCCGTTCTCGTGTCCTTGACGAGCGTATAGGGCATAAAAACGTAAGAGCGGATCTGTGCGCCCCACTCGATGTCCTTCTTGACACCCTGAATGTTCTCGACCCTCTCCTGCTGCTCCTGCAATTTGATCTTCATCAGCTTGCTCATCAGCATTTTGAGAGCGTATTCCTTGTTCTGCAGCTGCGAACGCTCGGTCTGGCAGCCGACGACGATGCCGGTCGGCTTATGCACGATTCTGACGGCGGATTCGGTCTTGTTGATGTGCTGACCGCCCGCGCCGCTCGATTTATGCGTCGTGATCTCGAGATCCTCGTCTTTGATCTCGATCGAGCCGTCGTCCGCGAATTCGGGCATGACTTCGACCGACGCAAACGACGTATGGCGACGTCCCGACGCGTCGAACGGGGAGACGCGTACCAGACGGTGAACGCCGTTCTCGCTCTTCAGAAAACCGTAGGCGTTGAGGCCTTCGATCATCAGAGTCGCGCTCTTGAGTCCCGCTTCTTCGCCGTCGAGCCAGTCGACGAGCTTGACGGTGTAGCCGTGCTTTTCACCCCAGCGGTTGTACATTCTGTAAAGCATATACGCCCAGTCCTGTGCTTCGGTTCCGCCCGCGCCCGGGTGGAAGGACAGGATCGCGTTCGACGCGTCGTAGGGTGAATTGAGAAGGGCTGCGATGCGCTCGCTCTCCATTTCCTTTTCGAGACGCTGAACGTCGCTGAGGATGTCTTCGGTATAGGATTCGTCGTTTTCCTCGATGGCAAGCTCCGCCATCGAATAGGTATCGTCAAGCAGCGCGCAGAGTTCTTCGTACTTTGCGACTTTGTCCTTCAACTGCTTGATCTCCTGCAGGAGCTTGGAGGATTTCTGGGCGTCCGCCCAGAAGTCGCCGTCCAAAGTTCCCGCTTCAAGTTCTTCGATGCGCTCCTTCGTCGGTTCGATCTTCAGAGAAAGACCGAGCTCGTCGAGGTCCGCGCGAAGAGCCTTCATTTTGATTTTTGCTTCTTCAAGTTCTATAATCAAGGGATTTCCCTCCTGTTTGTTCCTTTATTTATTATCTTCGTTTTCCGTTTTTCTCCGCGCCGCACCGATCAAACGCAGAAGTTCCGGTATTTCTTCCGACGGCCGCTCCGCCTTCTGCATCCCGCGCAGTTTATTTTCAAGCGTTCTGCGTATTTTCGTCCTGTATTCGGGATAAAGCGGGTCTTTTTCGAGGATCCCGGAGCCGAAATACGCGTCGAACGCGTCGGCCGTCCTCCTGTCTCCCGTATAGACGGCGAGCAGGATGCGGTAGATCTTATCCTTCTCCCGGGCGAGGCGCTCGTCAAGGATCGCAAATCCGTTTTCCGAGAGGAAAGCGTACAGAAATTCCGGCTTCGTCATCGGCTGCAGGATCAGGCGCACGTTTTCGTCGAAAACGAACGGCGCCGCCTCTATGATCGAGGCGATCGTCTCTCCGCCCATTCCGCAGATCGTGACGTCCGTCGGGCGGAATTTTTCCACACCGTCGAGTCCCGGAGTCAGAAGCGTTCCGATCCGGTCGCCGCAGTTATTCTCCGCGATCGTCTTTTCGGCGCGCGAAAGAGGTCCTTGCGCGATATCCGAGGCGAGCGCCTCCCGCACGATCCCCTTCTGACAAAGATACACGGGCAGATAGGCGTGGTCGGTGCCGACGTCGGCAAGTCTTGCGCCCTCGCGCACGAGCGACGCCGCCGCCATGAGCCGGTTCGTCAATACTACCATAAAATTTCCCGTTCTGATTCATTTTCACGGGCAGGGAGATTATTTTGACCCCCTGCCCGCCGTCTGCTACTGTCCCGCGGACGCGAGATATTCGTTGATGCGCGCAACCAGAAGGTCGGCGTCCGTTCCGTGAACGGCGCAAGCCATTTCGATGGACTCGCCTCTTGCGGACGGGCATCCGAGGCAGTGCATACCGATTTCGAGGAAGAACACCGCCGTCGAAGGCTCAGCGTCGAGGACGTCGCCGATGATGGATTCTTTCGTTACAGTCATTTTCTTATCCTCCTGACAAATTAACTGGTATATTATAACCGAAATTTCTCTTCCTGTCAATCTTTTGACACTATTTTTATAAAAAAACTTGATTTTTGTATCAGTTGGTGCTATACTTTTATTCGGCTGCGGCAGTAAACGGTCAACCGACGTACCGGAGCCGGAAACGAGGTATTGATAATGGACTGCATTTTCTGTAAAATCGCCGCGGGGGAGATCCCCTCCCGCAAACAGTACGAGGACGACGAGATCTTCGCCTTTTGGGACATCAATCCGCAGGCGCCCGTACACGTGCTCGTGATCCCGAAAAAGCATATCGCCGGTATGGACGAGATCACCGACGAAAACGCCGGCATCGCCGCGCACATTTTCTCGAAAATCCCCGGGATCGCCGAAGAAGCCGGATGCAAAAACGGTTTCCGCGTCGTTTCCAACTGCGGACCCGACGCCTGCCAGAGCGTGCGTCATCTGCATTTCCACATTCTCGGCGGCGAGCAGCTCGCCGAAAAAATGTCGTAAGTTCTGAAAGATCTTTCGGAGGCATATACTTTGACACAGTCACAAAATAAAAAGCAAAACCGCATCA
>JAZLHQ010000140.1:0-7828 GCA_045616925.1 Eubacteriales bacterium
ATCGTCTGCGCGTCGGACCCGCAGGTGACGTTCTCAAGGCTCCTTCCCCTTGATCTGATGCCCGCAAGTCTTTCCAAAAAATACGGAAATCCGGCGGCTTTTCCCCTCTTTTCGAGCGTACACGCGGCTTTTTCGGTCAAAAAAGCCGATCTTCCCCGGGATCTTCGCGGAACGGTCGTGTCCGAGATCCTTCCTTTCCGCATCTTTTCGGACGTTTTTCGCTCGATTCCCGTGCGGGAATATTCGTATCTATCGAAGGAAACGGACGACCGGGTCGTTTTGCAGACGCTCCTTTTTATGCGTCCCGAAGCCTGCCGGCGGTGGATCGAGCTTGCGGCCGACCGCGACGCCTACGCGAAAACGAAAAAGCACCTCGGCGAGGTGCTTCAAAAACGTATTTTGTCGGTTTATCCGACGCTTTCGGCGTCCATCGAGCTGCTTGACGTCTGGACGCCCGCGACCTACGCGCGTTTCACGGGCGCGTACAACGGGGCGTACCTCTCGTTCGGCGTGACGGGGAAAGCGATCCCCGTGAGAACGAAGCCTCTCGTCAAGGGCACGGACAACGTGTATCTGGCGACGCAGTGGCAATCGGCGCCGGGCGGGCTTCCGACCGCCCTTGAGGCGGGTCTTCGCGCCGCCAAAGCGATCGGGAAATGATTTCTTTTTCAGCGGCGGAACGCCTTCCAGAAGCCGCTGTACGTCCGGTACCCGACCGCTTCGGCGACTTCTGACAACGACATAGTTCCGCTTTCGATCAGGCGGGCGGCGATCTCCCTGCGCTGCGCGGCGAGCTTCTGACCGAACGTCTGTCCGCAGTACCGCCGAACGAGGCGCGCCGTCTGCTTCGGCGAAAGATTCAATTCTTCGGCGAGCGTGTCGAGCGTGACGTCCTCGGCGTAACGCCGCGAGAAGAAATCGCGGACGACGACCTCCCTGTTCTGCGCGGGCGTTAAGCGGCAGGCGCCGCCGTCCCCGACGAGTTCGGCGCAGAACTGCGACAAGCACGCCGACAGTCTGTCCGCTTTTCCCGTTTTGGCGCTCTCGCCGATGAGAATCCACACGCGCTCGAGCGTGCCGGAGGGCAATCTGACCGTGTTTTCACGGCACTTGCCGAGCGGGACCTGATACGCGACGTGCCGGACGTCGTCGGGCGGATCGATCGCGCGATGAAAAACGCCCGCGGGGATCAATAGAATCGTGTCGGGCAAAAGCGTTACGACCGCGTCGCCGACGCGGTAATCCGCCTTGCCGGCGATCTGCAGATGGATCTCCGCCATGCCGTGATCGTGCAGTGATCCCGTCGTCACGCGGTCGTTGAAAAATCCCTCCTGCAGAAACGCCTTGTATTCCCGCCCGCCGACGAAAACGGGCAATTCCATATTTCTTTGCATCATAACATTTCCTAACCGGTCATCATTTTTACAAATTGTCCGCTCAGCATATTGCAAAACGGGACGTCTGTGCTATAATCAAAGCATCAATTCCGTCTATCAGTATAGCACGGCACGACGATAAAGTAAAGAGGTGGCTACATGAAAATCACAAAAATCGGCACTCCGCGCGTCATTATGAGCGGCGAAGGCGCTCCGCACGGCTATTTCGGCTGGCCGACCGCCGCACGCATCAAGGACGGGCGGATCGCGGTGGGCGCGTCCGGCTTCCGCGTCGCGCACGTTTGTCCTTTTGGGAAATCGGTCATCAGCTTCAGCGACGACGACGGGGAGACGTATTCAAAGCCCGTTCCCGTCATCGATACGGTCCTTGACGACCGCGACGCGGGCCTCTGCCCGTTCGGCGAAAGCGGACTCATTTTTACGTCCTTCAACAACACGGTCGAATTCCAGCGCCAGTATCAGATCCGCAAGAAGCGCGTGAACGCCGAGATCGACGCCTATCTCGACACGGTCGATCCCGAAGCGGAAAAGCTTGCGCTCGGCTCGGACTTCCGTGTCAGCTTCGACAACGGACGCACGTGGGGAGAAATTTTCAAATCCCCCGTCACCTCGCCGCACGGCCCCGTTGAGCTCAAAGACGGCAGGATCCTTTGGGTCGGCAGACCGTTCAACGTGAACGGATTCGAGGACAAAGACAGACCCTTCACCCGCGTCTGCGAAATGACGCCCGACGGCAAAATCACGGAGATCGGCCACGTCGACGACCTTTACACCGACGACGGTCAGCCGATCAACTTCTGCGAGCCGTATCTCTTTGAATGTCCGAGCGGCAAGCTCCTCTGCCATCTGCGCGCGGAGCCGCAGTTCACGACGTTTCAGTCTGAATCCTATAACGGCGGCAGAACGTGGACGAAGCCGCGTCTCCTTCTGCCCCTCGATCACGGCGGCGCGCCCTCGCACGTCATGCTGCATTCGTCGGGCATTCTGATCGCCTCGATCGGTTACAGAAAAGGCCCTTACGGGATCATTCTTCTGTTCAGCCGCGACGAGGGCGTGACGTGGGAGGACGGCGGCTTCCTCGTCGACGACAGCCCGAACGGCGACGTCGGCTACCCGTCGACCGTCGAGCTTGCGGACGGCTCGCTGATGACCGTCTATTACGGTCACGCAGAGGAGAGCGGTCCCGCGCTCATCTATCAGCAGAACTGGGCTTTGGAGGTTTGACGATGACGACTTTCAAGGGCGTGATGCCCGCACTTCTGACGCCTCTCACCGAAAGTGAAAAGCTGAACGTCCCCGTACTGCAAGACCTGATCGCTTTTTATCTTAAGCAGGGCGCGTACGGCTTTTACGTCGGCGGCGCCTCCGGCGAGGGGTTCGTTCTCGACCGCGACGTGCGCGTTTCGCTCGCGTACGAATCCGTTAAGGCAGCAGATCACCGCGTTCCCGTGATCGTTCACGTCGCCGCCGCCAACGTCCGCGACGCGATTTTGCTTGCGAAAGAAGCGGAAAAAGCGGGCGCGGACGCGATCTCCGCCATCCCGCCGGTGCTCTTTCAGTACGGAGAAAACGAGATATTCAACTATTACAAGGCGATCGCTTCTGCAGTACACATCCCTCTCGTCGTGTACTACAACAAATCCGCGGGATTTGACTTTTCCGCGGAATTCGCGGCGAAGCTCTATACGATCGACAACGTGACGGCGATCAAATGGAGCTGCTCCGACTATTACGGCGTGATCCGCCTCAAAAATCTGACGCACGGCGAGATGACCGTTATGAACGGCCCCGACGAAATGCTCCTGCAGGGACTTTCGGCGGGCCCCGACGGCGGCATCGGGCTTACCTACAATTTTCAGCTTCCGACCTTCGTCAAAATCTACGAGAGCTTCAAAAACGGAGATTTGGAGGCGGCGCGGCGGTATCAGACGGAAGCCGACCGCAAAATCTACGCGCTTCTGAAATACCCGTGCATTCCCGCGACGAAGGCGGTCGTCGAGAAGATGGGCTTTGACGTCGGAAACGCCTCCTTCCCGATGAAACGCTTCACCGACGGGGAAAAAGAGCGGATCTTCCGCGAAGTGTCAAACGCCTGACCGTTTTTGCAAACGAAAAGCAGTGCCCGAAAGGCACTGCTTTTTCTGTTATTTTCCCGCAAGTTCAGCAAGTTTCTTGCGGATCGCTTCGGGCGCTTTTTGCGGATCGTCGATCCCGATCACGGCGCTTTCCATCGGGCAGAAGCCCGTGTCCGTGCGGTTGCGGATCATCGGCACGCGCTTTTCGCACGCAAATTCGATCCCGAAGCGCTCAAAAACTTCGGCGGCGAGATCGCTGACGACCCAAGCGTAAACGCATCTGACGCCGAGCAGGACGTAAAGGTACGCCGCCGCTTTGCCGATCACCCTGTCGGCAGCGGACGCGCCATTCGGACAGTCACCGCGCTCAAGAAGCGTGAGGAGCGGCTTTACGCCGCGCGATCTTTCCTCAAAAACGTAATTATCTTTGACGATCGCGCAGGTAAGCCCTTTTTCGGACAAAAGCGCTTTTGCCCTCTCGAGATCGTTCATCAGTCGTCAAACTCCATACGGTTTCTGAGCTCGATCATGATCTGCGAGATCCGGATGTTCTGCGGGCAGACCGCCTCGCAGGACTTGCAGCCGATGCACGCCGACGGACGGTTTTCCTTCGGGATCCTTTTAAGCTCGTCGGTCATTTCGATGTCGTCGTCCGTTTTGCTGTTCGCGTTGAAGAGCTGCATAAACGCAGGAATGTCGATGCCCTTCGGGCAGGGACCCGTGCAGTAGCGGCAGCCCGTGCAGGGCACGGCGCGCGCTGCGATCATTTCTTTGACGATCCCGTCAAGGACGGCTTTTTCAGCCTCATTGAGCGGTTTTTCGGTTTTGTAGGTCCCGATATTCTCTTTGAGCTGCTGCATATCCGACATACCGGAGAGCGTCATCGTGATCTCGGGAATGCCCTGCAGGAAACGGAACGCCCACTCGGGCGCCTTGACGCCGGGACGCAGTTTTTCGAGTTTTTCCATCTGGGCGTCCTCGAGCGTCGCGAGCTTGCCGCCGCGAACGGGCTCCATGACCCAGACGGGAATGCCGTAGCTCTTGCAGAGCTCGACCTTTTCCTTCGCGTTCTGGAATTCCCAGTCGAAATAGTTGATCTGCAGCTGGCAGAATTCGAGATCCTTGCCGTAGGCGTCGAGGAATCTCTTCATCGTCGGGATATCCGCGTGCGCGGAAAATCCGAGATGACGGATCCTTCTCTCTTTTTTCTGCTCAAGAAGGTAGTCCATGATGCCGTATTCGGGGTTCAGATAGCCGTCGATATTGCCGGACGAGAGGCTGTGGAAGAGATAGAAATCGAAATACTCGACGCGGCATTTTTCGAGCTGCTTCTCGAAAATGCCCTTGACGTTCTTCATATTCTCTTCGCTGAATCCGGGGAATTTGGAAGCAAGGCAGAACGTTTCGCGCGGATATTCGGACAGAACTTCGCCGATCACTTCTTCGGATCTGCCTCTGTGGTACATCCACGCGGTGTCGTAGTAGTTGATCCCGTTTTCCATCGCGTACTTGACCATTTCCTTGACGGCGTCGACGTCGATATCGGCGTAGTCGCCGTTTCTGACGGGCAGACGCATCGTGCCGAGTCCGAGAGATGAGAGTTTATACTCCTTGAACTGCTTGTAGATCATAGAAAACCTCCGATTTATGTTATTTTATTTCGTCCAGTCGGTCACGCACGCAGAGAAATCCGCCATCAGCTGATCGGCGCTTTCTTTCTCGGTGTCGTTGACCATAATATAGAGCTTGATCTTCGGCTCCGTGCCGGAGGGACGGATGACGACGACGTTTTCGCCTTCGGTCTTGTAGTAAAGAACGTTCGACTTTGGCAGATTCGTCGAAGACGTTTTGCCCGTCGTGATGTCCGTGACGACGCCGGACTCGTAGTCGCGGGTCTCGATCACGCGCTTGCCGGCGATCTTGGCGGGAGGATTCTTCCGGACGCGGTCCATCATTTGCTTCATCTTTTCGATGCCGTCGAGGCCTTTATAGTAGGCGTTCACGGTCTTTTCGCGGTAATATCCGTATTTTACGAAAAGCTCGTCGAGCGCGTCGCAGAGGGTCATGCCGCGTTTTTTGTAGTACGCCGCCATTTCGACGATCAGAAGAGCGGCAACGACGCCGTCCTTGTCGCGGGCGTACGTGCCCTTCAGATAGCCGTAGGATTCCTCAAAGCCGAGCAGGTAATGGCCTTTGCCGAGGTCGTCGTGATTCTTGATGACTTCTCCGATGTACTTGAATCCCGTCAGGACGTTGAAGATCTCAACGTTATGCTCGCGGCAGATGCGCGCCGCCATTTCGGACGTCACGATCGTTTTGACGGCGTAAGGCTCCGAGGGCATCGTGTTCGTATTCTCGTAAGCGGTCAGAATATAGTCGCTGAGCAGAGCGCCGACCTGATTGCCCGTGAACGTGACGAACTGCCCTTCCTTGTTTCTCGCCATAATGCCGACGCGGTCGCAGTCGGGGTCGGTCGCGATCAGAAGATCCGAGCCGACCTTATCGGCAAGCACCTTGCCGATCGCAAAGCCTTCCGCGTTTTCGGGGTTCGGGGAAGCGACCGTCGGGAAATTGCCGTCGAGGATCATCTGCGGTCTTACGGTATAGAGGTGCTTGACTCCCGAGAGACGCAGCGCTTCGGGTACGAGGCGGTAGCCTGCGCCGTGCAGAGGCGTATAGACGATCTTCAGATCGTCCGCGACCGTCCGGATCGCTTCCTTGTCGACGAGCTGATCCGTGACGTTTTTGAGATATTCGTCGTCGATCTCGGTGCCGACGACTTCGATCTTTCCCTCTTTGACGGCTTCGTCAAAATCGACCGTCTTTGCGCCTGCAAAAATATCCGTTTTTCCGATGAAGGAGGAAACGACCTCCGCCTGCTCGGGAGCGAGCTGCGCGCCGTCCTCCCAGTAAGCCTTATAGCCGTTGTATTCCTTCGGGTTGTGCGATGCGGTGATATTCACGCCCGCGATGCAGTTAAGATGACGGATCGAGAAAGACAGAACGGGCACGGGGCGGAGTTCGTCGAGAAAATAGGTGCGTATGCCGTTTGCGGCAAATACTTCCGCCGAGACTTTCGCGAACAGTTCGCTGTTGTTTCTGCTGTCTCTGCCGATGACGACGCCTCTGTCGGCGCCGCCTTCCTTGAGGATCAGTTCGGCAAGTCCCTGCGACGCCTGACGAACGGTATAGACGTTCATCGCGTTGGTTCCCGCGTTCATCGTACCGCGCAGACCCGCCGTTCCGAAGGAAAGGCTTTGTATAAAGCGCCATTTGATCTCGTTATCGTTTCCCTTGATCGCTTCAAGTTCTTCTTTCAGAACGGGATCAAGATCCTCGTTTCCGAGCCATTTTTCGTAATTTTCAAGATAATTCATCGTTATTTTTACCTTTCGGTGGATTTATATGAAAAAGAGACATCTTTAGCGTATGTGGAGCACAAAAAGGCCCCTTTGTGTAGAAGGGAATGTTTTCCTGCGGAAAACTGTCCGCGAAGCGGTGGGGGATCGTAGGCAAACGACAATTGCTTTCTGCAATTTGTACCGTGTTCCTACAATCCCTCCGTCACGCTACGCGTGCCACCTCCCTTTGCACAAGGGAGGCACCCGTCAAACGCTCACGCCTCGCCTTTTTCGCTCTGCGCCTTGATTTCGATCAGCGCTCTTGCGAGCTGATCGGGGCAGGAGGTGCTCTTGTAGCCGCAGCGGATGCCGGAGAGGCGCTTGATCGCCTCGTCGATCTTCATCCCCTTGACGAGCGCGGCGACGCCCTGCGTGTTGCCGGAGCATCCGCCGATATATTCGACTTTTTCAACGGTATCGCCCTCGACGTCGATGAGGATCTGACGCGAGCAGACGCCGGAGGTTTTGTATTCGTAACTTTTCATATTTTCGTCCTTTTTTCAAAAGATTTTCAGGCGTTACGGCAGACGGACGAAAACGCCCCTGCCGGAAACGCGCGGATAAAACAGGTCGAGAAAGAGACAGACCGCGGCTTCATCTGCGTTTTCAAGGTCGAATTCGAGATCGTAGGCGATCTCTTCGAACGTCTCGGGCGGCAGACGGTCGCAGAACGTGCATTTCGCGGAAAGACGGCGCATACCCTCAAAGAGAGCGGGCAGTTCGTCCTCGTTTTCGAAGACCGCGCCGACGGACAGGATCTTCGCCCCGCAAAGCTTGCGGAATTCGGGCGAAAAAAGGGCAAATTCCACTTTTTCGTCGGAATCGGGCTTGACGGGCAGCGAAACGCAAGCGATCTTGTGCAGATCGTAGCGCTCGACGAGCCTTCTCACCGAACGGAGCGTTCCGTTCTGCGCGTCGCAGACGGGCAGCATACAAAGCTCGCACCGACCGGCGG
>JAZLHQ010000141.1:0-5330 GCA_045616925.1 Eubacteriales bacterium
TTCCACCCACGCCCGCAGGCACATCACTTGACAAAGTCAAACATCACGCACGGAGTGCACATATCGTTCCACGCAGTGGAACACATCGTTTCGGCGCGTGGGTAGGTGCTTCAAAAAACATCCTTATCAGCACGCGCCGAACGTCTCTGCCGGTTTTTTTATTTATCAGCGGATCTTGCGGGCTTCGACGTAGTAGCGCTTATCCTGCGCGTTGCCCATCGAAAACGTCTTGCGCGGCAAGGGTCCGTTCTTTTCGACGTAGGGGAAAAGTTCGTCCTTCGAGATGCCGCCGAACAGAAATCCGACCGCGTTTTCCTTCGCCGCGAGCGTTTTCAGCGAGTTTTCGCCGTGGATGTAGTCCATCTCCGCTTCGGGGTGTTCTGATACGTATTCGTCGAGAAAATCCTGCAATACCTTCGTTTCAAGCCCGTCGACGAAGAATTCTTCGGTCTTGTCGCCAAAGACGCAGGTGACTTTGCGCTCGGTGCAGCCCTTGAAACGTGCTTTGATCTTTTCGGTGAGATCCCTGGGATCGACGCCGAACAAAACGCGGTAGATCGGCTCGAAATCGAGAGAGTCGTCGTGGATATTGACGATCTCGGCGAGCGCGTAACGCGCAAGTTCGCCGCCAATCAATGAAGAGCTCGCCTTCGCGCAGGCGAGCGAATGGTTGCCGTCGCCGACCGCGAAGAGCAAAGGACAGTTCTTTTTGAGATTTTCAAGCCCTTTGACGATCTTTTTCTGCGTTTTTTCGTCGATGAGGTAGCCCTTGACGTGACCGCCGCCCATCATCAGATCGAAATCGTAGAGTTTTTCGAGCTTCGACGGATCGATGCCCTCGACGACCGTCTTCTGCTTGTCGTCGATGAGAACCATCACGTGCGGAAGCTCGATGAGCGCGTTCTTTCTGACTTCGACGCGCGCGGGGATGCGGGACAAAACCGTTCCCTCGGTCGGGCGGATCTCGCAGTCGGCGCCCGCTTCGTAGCTGTACGCGTCGAGATCGAGTTTTCCGACGATGCCTCTGCGCGTTCTGCCGTCGGCAAGCGTTCTTTCGACGAGGATCATCGCGTCCTTGTATTCCGTGAAAATGCCGCCGTCGAGGTAGGTTTTCATCGTGTTATCGATCGTCTCGATGCGGTTTTTGACGTCTTTTTCTCCGAGATAGACCTCCGGAAGCGTGACTTTCAGGCACGAGGGCGCCGATCCGACGGTCTTTTCGACCTCTTTCCAGTAGTCGGGCTCCGACGTGAACTGATCGCACGCGATCGTCGCCCATTTTTGAAGATCGGTCTTCGGCAGCAGAATATCTGCTCCCGAGAACGGGATTTTTTCTTTCATTTTCATTTATCTTCCTTATTATTCTTTATTATTCTTTGATTTCTTTTTCCGAAGGGCAAAGGGGATCGTGATCTGCGCCGAAAGCAGGGCCGCGCAGAGCGCGATCACGGCGATTTTCGCCGCTTTATTCTCCGATTTTTCGTTTGGCGTTACGCCGGATTCGGGCGCCGCCGTTACGAAAGCGGTCGTTTCGCGCTGCGTCACGGCGGTGGTCGTTTCGCGTTGCGTGGGAGTTGCCGTTGTAATGGGAATTGTCGTCGGTACTGCCGTTGTGACGAGTTCCGTTGTCGGAAGTGCCGTTGTGACGGGAATTGTCGTCGGGGTTTCCGTAGTCGGAATTTCCGTCGTGACGACTTGCGTCGTCGGTGCTTCGGTCGTCACGGGTTTGGTCGTGACGGGTTTGGTCGTGACCTGTTTGGTCGTAACCTGTTTGGTTGTGACCTGCTTGGTCGTGACCTGCTTGGTCGTGGCGACGGGCGGATTCGATTTGCCCGTCGGCGTCATCCGGATCGCGCCGTTTTTGAGAGACAAGCTGACCTCGGGCACGCTCACCCAAACGCGCGCGCCGTTGTCAGTGACCGCCGTTTTGGTGAAATCCGTGCCTTTTACGTTGTAGAACATATCGATATCGTCGTAACCGACGCTCGAAAGCCTGAGTCCGTAGAGGCTGGTGTCGTTTGAGCTGCCTTTGAAGACGTCGTAGGAATGGTGCTGGCTGACGTGATATTCATATCCGACCGCCGCCGCCTCGAGCGCGTTGAGCCCGCCGTATTTCTTGAGTTTTTTCGTGAAATCGAGCTGGACGACGTTCTCTTTCCACACGTGTTCGTAGTATTTTTTCGCCTGCCACGTGCCGTACGTCTCGACGCTGTCGGTGTCGAAATCCGGATCCGCCGCTTTGACGAACGCCTCGGCGAGCAATTTTGCGGTCGCGATATGCTGCTGATGATTGGTCTCGCCGCCGACTTCGTCGTGCGAGACGATCACCTGCGGCTTGTCCTTGCGGATCAGGCGGACGAAGCTTTTGAGGATCGCCTTCTCGTCGCCGCCCCAGAAGTCGATCATTTCCTTGTAGGTGTCTTTTCTGCCGTCTTTGTAGCCGAGAAAATCGGGGTAATCGACAAATCCCAGAGCCCAGAGCCCGCGCAGCGCTTCTTCATAGCGCAAACGGCTGCAGCGCACACTGTAAGCGACCGAAACGCTGTATCCGAGATCGAGAAAATAGGGTGCGACGCCGCCGAGAAAAATATGCTCGTCGTCCTGATGCGTCGGGACGATCAGAAGATCGACGCCGCCCTCTCTCGGGGGATTCCAACGCATGATCGTCGGATCCTCGATCCCCGCTTCCTCCATCTGCACGTAGCCGATGCCGCATTTTTCGGTGAGCTTCGTGAACGAGATCTCGACCGTTTTCGTCGAGGTCGGGAGCGGATAGAAATTGCCGAAGCCGTCGAACTGATCGCCGGGACGGTATTCTTTGACGACTTCACCGTCCGCGTCTTTCGCGCGGATCAGAAATTTTCCGTCGTCCGTCATCCACGCGACGTAGATGCCGTCCGTTTTTTTGCCGTCCTTCAGCGTGAGCGTCACGAGAGATTTCGTATCTTCGGGCCACCAGACGCAGTCGGAATCAAGTCTTTGGGACGTGATCGTCCAGCTTTCACCGCAAGTGACCCGCACGCCGAAAAGAGCCGCCGCTTCGACCTTCCCCGCAAAAAGGGAGATCGCGGAAACGAGCATCGCGCTGAGCAGGACAAATACGGTGAGTTTTTTCATTTTTCGAAGGTCACTTTCTTCAATGCGCTTTCGATCGATTCGTTGAGAAGGATCTGACAATAGATCACGTCTCTGCCGTAGTAGTTTTCAACGTCGGTATAGGGGGTCTCCTCGCCGTACTGATCGGCGATCCACTTGAGATATTCGTCTTTCGTGACGCTCTGGTTTTCGAGCTTGCCGAGATACATGACGATCATCGTTTCCTTTGCGAAGCTTTCCGCCCATTCGGTCGCGTCCTTCGTGTTCTCTTCTCTGAGGCTCGCGATATCTTCTTCGCTGAGTTCCGTCTCCGAATACTGCTGCATATACTCGATGAAGGAATCGAGATATTCGTCGATCATATCCGCAAGATCCTTTTCGGGGTATCCGGTGACCTCGGACTCATCCATGATGAAATTGAAAAGCGTTTCGCTCTTGATCGCGTTTTCGAGGACGTCGAGGAACATCTGCGCGCTCTCAAAGCCGTTCTCGACTGCCTGTTCGTCCGTGATCTTGCCGGGCGTCTTCGCCGATTTGATCGTGACCGTGAAGATCACGCGCAGACCGCCGAGTTCTTCGCTGTAACCGTCGGGAAACGTGACGAGCAGTTCCTTCGTCTCGCCGATCTTCATGCCGACCATCTGCTCTTCAAAGCCCTTCGTGTTCCCGGTCGGATCGTCGGCTTTTTCGTACGCGCCGATGAAGGAATCCGAGCCGAGAATGATCTCGTATTCCTCGCTCTTCATGCCGGCGAGCGTCTGTTCCGAAAGCGTAACGGCGGGATCCTCGGGCTTTCCTTCAAACGAGAAGACCGTCTTGTCGTAGAGCTTGAGGGGCGTGTCGGCGGGCACGTCGTCGTAGATCCCGAAGTTCGACATATAAATGCCGTAGTAATAATCAAAAAGTTCATTGTAATCCGCCACCGAGAAAACGTGCCCGTCGTAGGGGGCGATCTTCACGTATTCGGAAAGGTCGACGCCCTCGAAATGCTCTCCCTCGAGAACGTCGGGCAGAGGGCCGTAATGCGTCGTCGTTTCAAGCGTCGTCACCTCGGACGTGCCTGCCTCTTCGGTCGTGTTCCCGTCGCCCTTCTTCTTTTCGTCGGAGGACGAGCAGGCGGTGAGCAGCACCGCCAGAAGGACAGAAAGCGTCAGAAGTATGTAAAGTCCCGTTTTTTTCATTTATTTAATTCCTTTCTGGATCATATCCCGAAAAAGCGGAAAGAGACCTTTCGGTCTCTTATTCCGGTTTCGTTATTTCGTGACCGGCACGGCGCCGGCGAGCGCGTCCGTTGCCGAGTAGATCGGCTTGGACATACCCGAGGATGCGTAAACGCTCGAAACGTAGGGGTCTTTGATATCGTTGAAGCGCGCGTTCTTATCGAAATCCGCTGCCGTGAGGTCCTCCGAATAGAACGTGATGAATCCGTTGATCTTCTCGAGCGTGTCGATCGAGCTGATGACGCTGACGTTGCCGCCGAGCAGCGGCACGAGGCGCGTCGGCGCGCTCGTCATCAGAATTCGGTCCGCGGGGAGATTGAGGATCTTCCGGACGAAATAGACGTCGGAACCGGCGTCGACCGAAATGTCCGTCTTGACGGCTTCGCGAAGCTCGATCATGAAGAGCGGCAGGACGTCGTCCTTGATGAGCGTTTTCATCTTCATGAAGATCGCCGAGAAGATCACCTTCGCCGCGTTCTGCAAGCTGCCGTCGCCGTAGCCGTGGTAATAGAGCATCGAAGACGCCTGCGTACCGGTCAGCTTCTGGATACCGGTCGAGATATAGGAACCGTCCTCGAAGTTCATGAAGAACGGGACGGGCAGCTCGACGCCGTCGAGATCGTCAACGATCGAAGCGATGCCGTCGGACGTCAGATACAGGTAGTAGTCGCAGGGGAGCATCAGATCCTGCGCAAAAACCGTGCGCAGCTCGGTGATCGCGCGGGAAAGAGCGGTCTGCGGGTCGAATCCGTTCGTGATCGAATCCGCGTACGTCTTTTCGTAAAGTCCGTTCAGGGAATTGACGGTGCCGTTGTTGATGAAGGTCTCCTTCGGGAACTGGATGACTCCCAGCTGCGTATGGTCGCCGTTCACGTCGATGACCGCGTAGGAGAGCGTTCTGAGCGTGCCGATGCCGTCTTTTCCTTCGGTCAGAACGAGGAAGGAATAGCAGAGCTTGCGGCGCGCCGCCTGCACAAGGGGATCGACGGCAGGATCCGTGTTCGTCGTAACGGG
>JAZLHQ010000142.1:0-13838 GCA_045616925.1 Eubacteriales bacterium
CATGTCTTTGCTGGGGATCCTCGCGATCTCGCTTCTCTCGATGTCGATCAGAGGCTTTTCCGCGTCGAAGCAGATCCTCGACGTCACGATGCAGGACGCGGACTTCGCGTCGCGCATCTGCACGGCGCTCAGAGAGAGCGGGACGTCGTTCACGATCCCGGAAAGATCCTTTACCGAGGACAAGCTGACCGCCGGTTGGAACTATCTCGGACTGATGAAAGACGTCCGGATCCCCGCATCCGTCAGCAGAACGGGGCAGGAGATCGCTTCCGCGGACGCGCTCGTATTCATCGAATACGCGGGCGACGTCGAGCCCGCCGCCGTTCCCAAGAACGCGTTTCTGATCCACACGGCGGACGGCTACTTCATCGAAACGATCATCGGTCATTCCTATACGGACGTTTCGGGCGAAAAGCACGAATATTCCCTCGTTTTCATGCCGACGGATCCCTATAATCACGCGGCGCAGACCATTTCGTACAGCTTCAAATCGACGGTCAGCGGCAGGAACTCCGTCGAAAATTCCTCGATCGAAACGCTGCTCGAAGCGGTGAACGCGATCCAGGTCGTCTATCAGGGAAGCCAAACGAATCCTGCGGTCGCGATCGCGTTCCGATCGGACTTTCTGCCGACGCTTTCCGTCAGTTCGGTCACGACGAACAAGCTGCGCGGCACCGTCGTTTTATTGCTCGACGTTTCGAGCAGTATGGACGCGAAACGCATATCGACCCTGCAGACCACTTCGAAATCCTTTATCGAAGAACTTTCCAAAAACAACGAACTGAACGTTCTCATCACCGTATTTTCGGGCTATGCCGACAAGAGCGGAAGTTTTGATCCGAAGATCTGCAATAATCCGATCCTCAAGCTCGCAAACGCCTGCGACGACCGGGATACGCTTATCAAAATGATCGATTCGCTCAAAACGTCCCAATATACCAACCTCGGAGACGGTCTGCGGGTCGTTTACAACGAACTTGAAAAACATCCGGAGATCACGGGCGACCCGATCTTCCTGCTCGTTCTGACGGACGGCGCGGTCAACTCCTATACCGCCGTCAAAAAGAGCGGATGGAATCCGAAATATTCCGAAAAGGATTTTTACACCGGCGACCTCATCCATAACGGCTCGGCGTTCGAGAGCAAATACGTCTGCTGCTACGAAAGCAATCCGTCGCTGTCGAGAAAATATTTCCAGTATTTCGGAAAACGGATCAACGACGAATTCGCGCCGAAGACCTACCTCGTCAGTATGTACAGCGGAATGTCGGCAAGCGACAAGAGGGCGCTTGAAGAGGTGTTCGACGACACCGAGTCGTTCGACGCGTCGTCTCTGACGCAGTTTACGGAGGTCTTTGAGCAGATCAACCAGAACATCGCCTCCGCCATGTGGGCGTTCGAGGGTCCGAGACTATGAAAAAACCGAAGGCAAGAAGGGGAACGTCCCTCGTCGAGGTCATGATCGGCTTCGTTCTGATCGGATTTCTGGTACTTCTCGTGTGCGGCGCCGTGACCTCCACCTACAAGACCGCCGCCGCGATGCAGAAAATGACGGGACTTTACTACAAGGGACAGCAGCAGATCGAGGACGAGCTCGACCTGCTCGAAAAGAACGTCACCAAGAAATATCTTTACGAAAAAGAACTCGCGTCCGGATCGACAGAGGATCCCGCACTTCGGAAAAAGCTTGAGGATCTGAACGCCGAGATCGAAGAGGGACGGGAAAAGCTGACCGTCCGCCTCTTCGGCAAGGACGTGACGGTCTATCAGTTCACGAGAGAGTGCGAGATCGAGAACGTCGGCAAATTTTCCCTCTCGGCGGGCAGCGCGAGCGGCGTACGCCTCGAGCGCCCCGTCCCCGTGATCGGGAGCGCTTCGATCAGTATGATCGGCGCGGGGCAATCGCCCGCGATTTACAACGCGGAAGGACAGATCCTTTCGACGAACGTTACTTACGACGATTACAATCTTGAATACCGCTACGCGGAGCTTTATCAGTGGTTCGTGTCGTCCGGCGATCAGCACGGCGTCTATTACGCCGACGGAACGCCCGGACCCGACGAAGGGCAGCACGGCACGGTGATGCCGATCTATCCCGACGATTTTACGCTGATCCCGTCGGAGCGCACGTCAAGTATGACCGTGAAAAGCGAATACCGCGGAAAATTCGTCTTCTGCCTCGTGACGCCGCTCAGCGTGAACGGAAAAATGGGCGCGTCCGTTATGAGCAACCTCGTTTACGTCAGCGATCTGCCGGCGGGATGCGACTACCGCGCCGTCATCGATCCGTCGCTCATGCCGCTTGTTTACGAAGAAAGCGGCAAGAGCCGCGCAGCGGTCGTCGACAGTACGGCGGCGGCAAGCGGATCGTTCATTCTGAAGTCGGGAAGTCCGTTCATCGACCAGAAGGGCGAAACGATCTCCGAAAACGCCGGGAGCGCGACGCGCTTCCTGCGCCTTGAAACCGCGGACGCGATCCGCTCCGGTGCGGGACTTACGGCGAAAGCGGGGGATAAGATCTTCCTCGTCGTCAGAAACCGCGACGTCGTCAGGAAGAATTTTCTCTCGGCAGGCGCCGTTTCGTACGGCTTCGGCAAAAACGCTTACTGCTCGGATCCGACGTATTCCGGCTGGGTCCTTATGCGCGTCGACGTCGAATCCGCTTCCGCGGGCAGCGCTTACACGCTCACGGGGCGCGTGGACGTCGCCGAGATGATCGTCGTATCGAAAACCGATGCCGGAAAGACGGAAGAATTGACGGCGTATTTCAAAAACAAATACGCGCTTTAATATGAAATCAGAAGAAAAGGAGAACGCCTATGGCAGAAAACGCACTCAAAAAACCGCAGGGCGGCGAAAAATCGAAAGCTGCGGGTTTTCGGAGCCGTGCGAAAGGAAAACTCGTGTTTGCTTTCGATTTCGGTGAATTTTCCGTAAAAGTCGCCGTTTTCAAGATCAAAAGCCGCACGATCGAGTTAAGACACATCTTCTCGGTGGAAAATAAGGAAAATCTTTCGCGCATCGACCATTCGAACTTGAGAAGCTGGCGCACGCAGATCCAGCGCGCTTTATCGCAGCACAACGTCGTCACGGACGACCATATCGCGGTCTGCACCTTCGGCGGCAAGTACTTCATCCACCGTCAGCTCGAGATCCCCTTTGCAGAGGAAAAAGACCGCGCGGGTCTCGTTGAAAACGAGATGAGTCAGCTGCTCGCGCTCGATATCGGCTCCTACGTCTTCCAGCACGAGCTTCTCGACGTCGTCGGAGAGGGCGACGACAGGAAATGCAAGGTCTGGGCGGTCGCGATACCGAAGGAAACGTGCGACGCGGCGCTCGAACTCCTGCGTTCGCTGAAGCTGCGTCCCGCCGTGATGGACGTCCACGCGAACGGAGTACGCCGTTTCTTCAAAGCCGATCAGGTGATCGGCGCGCAGACCGCCGGCAAGACCGCCGCCGTTATCGACTACGGTATGACGAACACGGAGATGCTCTTCTTACGCGACGGCAGGATCCTTGCCGACACGGTTCTTGACGTCGGCGACGGCAGACTCGTCAGCGAAGCGCGGAACGCGCTCGGCGCGCGGATCTGCGATCCGTCCAATCCGAACAAACTGGTCGTATCTCCGCAGGAAATCTGCAACATCCTGAACAGGGCGCACGCGACTGCCGAAGAGCGGTCGTTCTCGGGATTCGTCGAGGAACTGCTCAACAAGATCAATACGGCCGTTCAGCGTTTTGATTTCGAGCATCCGTCGGAAGCCGTTTCCTGTATTTATCTCTACGGCGGCAGTCCGCAGCTCGGCTGGCTCGTGCAGTATATTTCCGTTATGACGGGCGTTCCGGTGAAGATCATCACCGATACGGATCTTTTCGATACGGAGCCGCTTATGAGCTCGACCGCTCCCGACTACTGCGCGTATCTGAACGTGCTGAATCTTTCTTTGATGGATTGAGGAGGACGTATGAATTATTTCAACTTTTTTGAAAACGCGCAGAACGAAAAGAAAGGGATCAACCTCCCCGTCGTATCGGCGGCGCTCGTTCTGTCGGCGGCGGTCGTCCTCACCGGCATATACGTCGTATCGAAGAGCCGCATGAACAGTGAAAACGATTGTCTTTCCTATCTGACTGCCGTTGAAAACGATCCCGCGTTCTCGCGCCGCTACACGCTCGAAAAAGAACTCGAAAAGCGCGTCTCGGATGCGCAGGAGGACTGCGTATTCCTCGGGATCGCCGGAAATCTGATCGAAAACGGCTCGAGCGTCAGCAAGGGTCTCGTCGATAAAATTGCCGCGTGTTTTTCGCAGAACACGAAGATCGTCAAGCTGACGGTGTCCGGTGACAACGTTTCGATCGAAGGCGTTGCCGAAAATCTCGACGCGATGATCGCTTCCGAAAGAGCGCTCAAAAAATGCGACGGCTTCGGGGAAGTCTTCATTGATTCCGCCAAAGACGACGGTCACGCCGAGGAAAACGGCGTCGACGCCGTATCCTTCAAATGCCGCATCGTTTTGTCGGAGAAAGGGAACGGTGATCTCAAATGAAAAAGAATCAGCAGATCGAGATTCTGATCCTCGTGATCCTCGCGATCATCCTCGCCTCCTATTTGTCGGTCGTTTATCTCATCAAACCGGTCAGGGAAAATACCCGTACGATCGAAAGTCAGATCGATGAGAAAGAGAAAAACGTCCTTCAGAAGTACGCGGAGGCGAAAAAATACGAAAAAACCGGCGAGCGTCTCGAGCTCTTGTCGGAAGCGCTTAAGTCTTATGCAGGCAAATTCAGCGCCGGCAGCGACGAGGACGCCTGCCTTGAAAAGGTGAGCGTCAGCGTCAAGGACTGCAAAGTGACATTTGCGTCCCTGACGGCATCGGAGGGACAGTTCCGCTTTTCCTCGTTCGCAAACGGGGAAGACGCGTCATCGGGCGCTTACGCCGATCTTTCGGAAAACGAAGCGCTCAAAGGCTCCGATCTTATGAAACGCGACCGCTTTATTGCCTATTATAACGAGCTGAAAGCGAGCGGCGGACGTATGGAAAAGGAACTGCAGGCATTGACGATGACCGTCGAAGCGAGCGGAAAATACGGCGACGTCCTCTCGTTTCTGCAGGCACTGACCGAAAAAAACGAGAACGTCGTCTGCAATTCGATGCAGCTTGATATCGCCGAAAACATCAGTCTGAAAGCGCCCTCGGACCCCGAAGCGAGGCTCGAAGTGTCCCTGACCTTCTTAACGCTCCCAAGCGTCGAAACTATGACCGACGTTGGGAATGCGGAAGAATTGCCCGCGTATAAGCTCCCCGCCGACGTCGCCGACGGAAGCTACCGCCGGTAATCAAAACAGCAAATAATAATCGGAGGAACCAATTATGATAGAATTTCTGAAAATCGTCGGATGCGGGATCGTATATTTTCTCGTCGTCTATTTGTTCGTTATCCGCCGCGAGTCCGGCCCGATCATTCCGTGGTCGGTCTGCATCGCCTCGCAGGTCGTCGGGACCGTGCTTTTTATGGACATCAAAGAGTACGTAATGGCGCATATCCTGCCGCCCGAGCGGTTCGGCAACCTTGGAATGGTCATTCCGTCCGCCTGCCTCTGCTTCGGAAACGCCGCCCTGATCTTCGTGATGTTCGGCATCGTTCTGCCGAAGATCACGGCAAAGAAGTCGTCCTTCTCGGGCAACACGAAGCGTGAAGAGATCAGAGTCGCGCCGCTTTCGTCCGTGATCGGCACGGGCGCCGAGAGCGTCGGCGCGCGCAATTCGCAGGAATCGGACGAGGATGCGGACATCACGATCGATTTCATCAGAACGATGATCTCACAGGGCCGCAGCGAAGAAGCGCGCAAGTACCTCAAAATGCTCGCATACTACGGCAAGGACGACGCGACCCGCAAGGAAGCGAAGGAATTGATCGCAGAACTGGGCGCCGCTGAATGATGCGGATCCGGTATCAATAGAAAGGAACGTCTTTTACTATGAAAAAATTTCTGATCACTCCCGAAATCTGTGAAATGCCGGTCGTCGATATGGCGTCCGGACACGTCATCGCCCGCTCGTTCGTCCCCTGTTTTGACCGGGAAACGCTGAAACTCCACTATCTGGAGCTCAAGACCGACGGCGGCGACAGAATCTGCCTGCCGTTCTCGTCCGTCTGCTTCATCAACGATATCTGCGTGATGGTGAGCATTCCTGAAAACGCGTTCGTCCCCGAAAGCGGAAAGTTCTGCAATCTGCTCGGCGCACCGCTGACGGCAAAGGCGGGTGAGGTCTCGCTCTTTAACTTCGGCAGCATCGCGAAGACGGAGGTCGGCGAGGGCGGCGAAATGATTTCGCTCGTACTCGGGGACGGACATTCCTTCCTCATCCCGCACGACAACGAGCCGGAGAACGCCGCCGTCAACGAGGTATTTGCCGCGCAGGCGTTCAACTGTCTCAACAACAGTCTGCGCGTGGCACCTCCCGCGGCGCAGGCGCCCGAAAAATCGGAAAAAGAAGAAAAAGTGAGCCCGGCGGCGGTCGTTAAGGAAGAAAAGCCCGCGATCATCGAACCGGAAACCGTCACGCCCGAAATGCTCGAAATGCCCGCGGCAGCAGAGAATTCCGGAAACAAGAAATCCGTCGGCAGCCGTATGGCAGACCTCTTCGGAGCCGTGTCCGCAGCGGATACAAAGGCGAAGAAAGAAGCGCCCGCCGAAAAAGCAGAGGCTGAAAAAAAAGCGGTTGAGACTGCGGCGCCCGAAAAAGACGACGGCAAAAACAAAGGCAAGGATAACAAGCAGAGCTTTCTGAAAAAGCTCTCGAAGCTGCGCAAGTTTATCGCGCCGATCGTCGCGATGCTGGTCTTCTTCGTTTTGTATTTCGTGATGTTCACGCTGTTCATCAAGGTATAAAGAAATGGATCTCATCCTGCCTGCCGTATGGTTTTTTATACTCGGGACCGCTATGGGGAGCTTCTATAACGTCCTTGCGGACCGTCTTCCGGAGGGCAGAGACGTCGTATCGTCAAGAAGCTGCTGCCCGGACTGCGGCACGCCTCTCAAGTGGTACGATCTGATCCCCGTCGTGAGCTTCATCGCCGTGCGCGGCAGATGCCGCTACTGCGGGGCAAAGCTCTCCTTCTGGTACGTCGGCAGCGAAGTGACGGTCGGTGCGCTGTTTGCGTTCTCGTTTTTCCTGTACGCGGAAAGCGGGAATCTGCTGACGCTGATCGGCAGTCTTCTCTTGTGGTCGCTGCTCTTCATCGTCGCCGTGATCGACTTCAAAACGGGAATGATCATGGACGTTTTTCCGATCCTGATTGCCTTGACGGGCGTGATCGTCGGATTTCTTTCCTCCCGATCGATCCTTGAGATCTTACTGGGCGGTGCCGTCGGCGCCGCCGCGTTCGGCGCCTTATACCTTTTGTCGAAGCTGATCCTCAAACGTGAGGGAATCGGGCTCGGGGACGTGTTTCTCCTCTCGGCGATCGGTTTCTGGCTGCCGTGGAGGCAGGTGGTCGTAACGGCGTTTCTGACGGCGTACGTCTCCCTCGTTTTTATCATCGTCAAAGTATTCAAAGAGAAAAAAATCGAAATCGAAGCCGAATTTCCGCTCGGCCCCTCCATCGCGATCGCAGCGTTCGTGATGAGCGTCAGCGGGGAAAAGGTCGTTTCACTGATCGAAAGGATCATAATGCCGTAAGGCGGGTAAGAGTATGACGGAACGTTCAACGGATGAGATCGGCTTTCTGAAAGCGATCGCAAAAAAACTGAATATGGCGTTCAGCGATCTCGGGGACGTTACTGCCGATCCGGTCGCCGTCAAGTTCATCAGCGAAAAGCTTGCGCGTATGCACAAGATCCTTCCGCTGCGCGCCGAGGAAAACGAGATCGTGATCGCGATCTCCGATCCGACCGATCTCGCCGTCCTCGACGACGTCCGGATCATCTCCGGCAGGAACGTGACGCCCGTGCTCGCGCCGCCGCAGGAGATCGAAGAGAAGATCGACGAATTCTACAAAAGCTCGGAGACCACCGAGCAGGCGATCGAGGAATTCTGCAGCGAAAGCTCCGACAACGGCATTAAAGAAATGACGGACGCCTCCGCAGCGGACGTCGAGAACGCGCCGATCGTGCGCATCGTCAACAGTATTCTGACGGACGCGATCAAGGATCACGCGAGCGATATCCACATCGAGCCTTTTGAAAAATTCGTGCGCGTGCGCATCCGTATCGACGGCGATCTCAAGGAGATCATGCAGCTCCCGAAAAACACGCTTTCGGGGATCGTTACGCGCATCAAGATCATTTCGGATCTGAATATCGCCGAAACGAAGCGTCCGCAGGACGGACGCGTGCGTCTCAAAACGGGCGAACAGACCGTCGATATGCGTATCTCCCTGCTTCCCACCGTTTTCGGCGAAAAGACGGTCATCCGACTTCTCAACACCGAGGCGAGCGTTATGGAGCGCTCGCAGCTGGGGCTTTCGCCCTATAACGCCGGTCAGCTTGACAAACTGATGCACATCACCGAAGGGATCGTTCTCGTAACGGGACCGACCGGAAGCGGCAAAACGACGACTCTGTATTCGCTTTTAAGGGACCTCAACACGCCCGAGCGCAACATCGTCACGCTCGAAGACCCCGTCGAGTATCAGATGTACGGGATCAGCCAGGTGCACGTCAACACGAAGGTCGGCATGACGTTCGCGAGCGGGCTTCGGTCGATCCTGCGTCAGGACCCCGACGTCATCATGCTCGGCGAGATCCGCGACGAAGAAACGGCGGAGATCGCGATCCGCTCTGCGGTCACGGGACATATCGTCCTGTCGACCCTGCACACGAACGATACGGCAAGCTCCGTCACGCGCCTCATCGATATGGGCATTCAGAAATATATGGTGACGAGCGCGGTCGCGGGGATCGTCGCGCAGCGACTCGTCAAACGCGTCTGCCCGAAATGTGCCGAAACGTACGAAGCGAGCGAGAACGAATGCGCGATTCTCGGCGTCAAAAGCGCGCAACTTGTGCGCGGGAAAGGGTGTCCCTTCTGCCGCAATACGGGGTATAAGGGGAGAATCGCGATCCACGAGATCCTCGTTCTGACGGCGTCACTCAAAAGCATGGTCAACCACGGCTGCACGGCGGACGAGCTCAAGAACGCCGCGGTCGAAGGCGGAATGCAGACGCTCGCCGATTCCGCGCGCGACCTCGTTTTGAAAGGCGTCACGACCGTTTCCGAAATGGAGCGCGCGACCTATACGCTCGAATAAAAAAGACCCGCAAGGGTCTTTTTTGCTTGACAATTTACCGGTTTGCGGTTATAATGAAAGCAGAAAGAGGGAATGAAAATGAGCATTTTATCTGAACTTTTTGCCCTTCGGGATGAAAAATACGCCGCGTTTCAGGCAAAACTGACGCCCGGCGTGCCGCTTGACAGTTTTATCGGCGTGCGCGTCCCGAACGTCCGCGCACTTGCCAAAAAATACGCGAAAACCACGGAAGCAAAGGCGTTTTTATCCGAACTTCCGCACAAATATTACGACGAAAATATGCTCCACGCGCTTCTGGTTTCTGAGATCCGTGACTTTGACGCGTGCATCGCCGAAACCGAACGCTTTTTGCCTTATGTCGACAACTGGGCGGTCTGCGATATCTTTTCACCGAGAATCTTTGCCAAGCACAAGCCGGAACTGCTCGTCAAAATCCGCGAATGGGCAAAATCCGACCGCGTCTACACCTGCCGCTTCGGGATCGAAATGCTGATGTCCCATTTTCTCGACGCGGATTTCAAAGCCGAGGATCTTGAGATCCCCGCCGCCGTCCAAAGCGACGAATACTACGTCAATATGATGATCGCGTGGTATTTCGCGACCGCACTCACCAAACAGTGGGACGCAGCCGTCCCCTATATCGAAAACCGCCGCCTGCCTTTGTGGGTACACCGCAAAACGATCTCGAAAGCCTGCGAAAGTTATCTGATCCCCGACGATCGCAAGCAGTATCTCAAAACGCTCAAATGAAAAAACGCTCTTTGCACAAGGCAAAGAGCGTTTTTTCTTATAAAAGGGATTGTCCGTTGACGTTCAGCCGGAACTGCATTCCGAGCTTGTTCGCCGCCTTGCGGCAGAGGATCATGCGGTCGAGGAAGATCTCGAAAAATTCCATCACGCTGCCGACCGAGGTGTCGATCGTCAGGGACAGGCAGACGGAAGATTTATCGTCGCTGACCTGAAGACGCGAATCCGTGACCGAATAATTGACGCGGTCGTGGATGTCGAAGGTCGAGAAATCGTTGTTTCTGACGCGGCTGCGGCGCACGTCCGATTTGTCGGCAAGGATCAGAGCGGCGGCAAGAGCGCTGACCGGCTGACCCGTTCCTTCGTCGTGATTTCCGATCGCGGTCGTGATCTTCGCGGTCTCGTCGGGTGCAAAGCCCATTTTGTCGAGCAGACGGAAGACCATCACGGCGCCGCTCTGACTGTGATCGAGGCGGTTGACGAGATTGCCGATATCGTGCAGATAGCCGGCGATGCGGGCAAGTTCGACCGTTCTTTCGGGATATCCGAGCGTTTTTAAGAGATCGCCCGCCGTTCTGGCGACCGCCGTCGCGTGCGGAAAGCTGTGTTCCGTATAGCCGAGGGCGGACAGCGACGCGTCCGCCTCGGTGATATAGGTGCGGATCGCGGGATCCGACGTGATTTCACGGTAAGTCATGATTTTATTTCACTTCGATCCAGAAGTGGTTGCCGTAGATGTCGGTCAGACGGTAGGTGACGCGGAAGTCGGCGGCGTTGACCTTCAGGTTGACGAGCGAGAGTCCTTCCGCGTTGACGGTGAACTTGCTGCCGAGCGTAAAGGAAGCGTTGTAGCTGCCGTCTTCGTTGTAATAATCGCAGAGAAGGAGGATCTCGTCGCCCTTTTTGATCTCGATCATACCTTTCGCAAGGACGTCCGTCTCGCCGTTTGCGTACGCGGGATAAGCGCCCGTGATGACGCCGTCGGGATTGTTTTTGTCAAATACGACCTGCAGTTCGACGTGCGTGCCGTTGAGAAGGGCGGGGATGTAGCCCGTCGTGACGAAGGAGCCGTCCACCTGCTCGATATCGGACAGGAGGTAGTAAGCGCAGACCTGCCCGTTCAGCGTCAGCCACGTGCCGTCGAAGTTGAGGAGCAGATCGTTGCCTTCAAGATCAAAGGTGTTGTCGTAGCCGAGGTCGATATAGCCGTTTCCGTCCTTTGCGAAGACGTTCAGCTCGACCGTTTCGATGAGCGACCATTCTGCGTCGCTCAGAGAGAGGACTTTCTGACCGTTCTTCTCGGTCGCCTTGATCTTCGACGGATCAATATAGTTCTTGGAAATATCTTCCGCATGGTCGGCGATCAGATCGGTATCGACCCACGCGTATTCGTTCGGAATACTGCAGCCCTTCATGCCGGAGAGGAGCGTAAGAACGCTCGATGCGTCAAGCGCGTTGCCCGCGCCGCCGGAGAACATACCGGACAGAAGGCTCAGAGGAGACGTGGACGATCCGCCCGCGACAGTCGACAGAAGCGACGTGATCGAAAGTCCGGATCCGCCCGACGTCTGCGAAGCGGCGGCGGTCAGCTGACCGCCGAGCTCAAGGCTTGCAAAGGACTTGATGCAGTCCGCGTATTCGTCGCTGAGGTCGAGGTTTTCGTAGGAAGCGACCGCCGTTCCGACGGTCTTCGTGTTTTCATAGGGGAAGTAGACGCTCACGCCGTAGGAGCGGGAGATGGTCGATCTGTTGTACTTGATCGCGCCCTTGAGCGCGGAAGCGAGAGCGGAGGCCTCGCTCGTGCCGACGCGGTTGGCAAGGTCGATGAGGTCGACCTGGTTGATCTTGCTGCTCTCGGCGAACTGACGGACTCCCGCGCGCGCGGAAGAGACCTGCTGATAGTCGGTTTCGATCAGATCGCTCGTGGAGGTCGCGAAATTCGTGAACGGCGTCGGGACGGTGCCGTGGAGCTCTGCGAGGTCGATGAGCGAAAGCGTGACCTTCGCGTTCGCGGAGGCGTTCGAGGAGGACGTGACGAAGTCGTCGATGATCGTTTTCGCGACGTCGATCGTGGGCTTCGAGGTGTTGTTTGAAAGCTCGGTCAGCCAGCGCGTGTAGTACCAGCCGGTGCCGGGCTCCGTTTCCTCGGAGGCGAGCAGGTAGTCGGCGTACTTTTCGCAGACGAGCGCGTTTTCAAGCGTTGCCATCAGGCAGGCGTCGTAGCCGATGAAGTCAAATTTGCAGTCCGCGTTCTTCAGCGCGTAATTGATCTTGTCGAGCGTCATCGACGAGACCTTCGGGTTCTTTTCGTCGTAGCCGTAGCCGGAGACGGATCCGCCGCCGTGATCCCAGAAGATCAGCGCGTAGCGGTCGGCCGAATAATTCTTCGTGCAGTAATTGATGAAGGTCGTCAGGTTGTCGGGATCGGTCATCGCCTTCGTGCCCGCGTTTTCGTTGAGAAGGAGCATCTTGCCCGATACGACCTTATAGATCTGGTTATAGGTGCTCGAAACGCCGTTTTTCCATTGGCTGCATCCGCCGGTCTCGACGATGATATTGACCTTGTCGGAGATCGTCGCGCGCATCATTTCGTTCAGATCGCTGGTCGCCATGCCGTACTTGGATTCGAGGTCCGTTCCGCACATATAGATCATGATCGTGAACTTATCGTTGCCGCTGCCGACGGGCGTCACGTATTTTTCACGCGCGAGCGGTGAAACGGAGCGGTCGAGCTCGGTATTCGGATCGTCCTCGTAGCCTTCGCTCGGACTTGAGGGATTGTCCGTGGGAAGATTTGCGGAGAATCCGCCGCACATCTTGAGCACGATCAGCGCGACGACGATCACGCCGACGATGATGAGAATGGTTTTCAGATTGAGTTTGATCGGAAGTCCCCTCAACATGGAGGATCCCGACGAGGACTGATCGCCCGACGAGCGCATACCGGATGCGCCGGGACGTCCGCCTCCCGAAACGGGGCGATTGCCCGTATTGACCTGCTGACCTCTGTTGAGATCAGCGGAACCCGAGCCGACTTTTTTGTCACGGCTATGCGGTTTTTGATCACGATTCATAGATGATTCCTCGATTCTTGATTGTTACCGTCTATTATAGCACGTTTTGGGGGGATTTTCAAGTAAAAAAGCCGATCGTCTTGACAATTCCGCAGAAAAAGTATAGATTATCCGATCTGCTCGGCGAAGAGATCGAATTTTTCGAGGAAAGATAAAACGGAGAGCCAAACGGCAGCGTGCCGCCGGCTCTCCTTTTTTCGTTATTTTCTCTTTTCGTTGTCTTTATCAAGCTCTTCGCGCCAGGTGATTCCTTCGCTGTCGAGGCTGATTGATTTGCGCACGCTTTTGATCGCTTTGTCCATCGCTTCGAAGGAAAGGCGCGTTCCCGTGCCGTCCTGCCGGTAGTTGACGGCGCGCTCGCGGCGGATGCCGATCACCTCTGCCGTCTCGACGGCGTCGATGTTCGCGGCAAGGAAGAGGAATTCCCAGCCGTATTTTTCCTGCTTTTCGGCGATCGTCTTTTTGATCGTGTCGGAGGAATAGCGGCGGCTCGCGTTCTCAAAGCCGTCCGTCGAGATCACGAAGACCGTGTGCGCGGGGACGTCCTCGGGGCGGGCGTACTTGTGGATATTCGAGACGTGGTGAACGGCGTCGCCGATCGCGTCGAGGAGCGCCGTGCAGCCGCCGACGCGGAAATCATTCACGCGCATGGGTTCGATCTTTTCGAGCGGCAGACGGTCGTGCAGAACGGTACTGTCGTTCGAGAACAAAACGGTCGAGACGAGGACCTCGCCGTCCGCCTCAAGTCGGAGGCCAAGCGGG
>JAZLHQ010000143.1:0-5078 GCA_045616925.1 Eubacteriales bacterium
AAAAACAAAAGGGGGCTCGTTTTGAGCCCCTTTTCGTTCAGAAGAGCTTAGTCCGCGTAAACGCTGACGCGCTTCTTGTCTTTGGTCATCTGCTCGAACTTGACGGTACCGTCAATCAGAGCGTACAGGGTATCGTCCGTACCGATTCCGACGTTGTTGCCGGGATGGATATGCGTACCTCTCTGTCTGACGATGATGTTGCCGGCAAGAACTGCCTGACCGTCAGACTTCTTCACACCAAGGCGCTGCGCTTCGCTGTCGCGGCCGTTCTTGGTGGAACCAACGCCCTTCTTGTGAGCGAAAAACTGTAAACTGATTCTCAGCATGGTGAATGCACCTCCGTTACACAAATTTTAAGTTGCCGATTCGTCGTCCGTCACAAGGACTTCCAGGAAATCGTGGTAGTCCTCGAGCATATCGGTGAGCTGAAGATAGAACCCGTAGATCAGACCGGAAACAGCGTACTGTTTCTTTTCGTCCGGTTCGCAATCAGGCAGCGCCGCTTTCGCGAGCACCGTGATATCCGCGTTCTCTTCGTCGATCGAATACTCGATATTGGAATCGTACGACACTTCGACGGTGTTTACGAGCAGCATCGTCATTGACGAGATCGCCGCGCAGAGAATGTCGGATCCGAAATCCGCAAATCCCGCGTGCCCCGTTTCACGAAAGCCGTAGTAAACGTCACCGTGTTTGAAAAACGTGATCTTTGTCATATTTCAAAGATCAGAAGGAGATCTTCTCGATCTGAACCTTGGTGTAAGGCTGTCTGTGACCGATCTTCTTTTTCTCGTTCTTCTTTGCCTTGTACTTGAAGACGTAAATCTTCTTGGACTTGCCGTTCTTGATCACCTTTGCGGTGACGGCAGCGCCTTCGACGTAGGGAGCGCCTACCTTCAGTTCGCCGTCCTTATCAACGGTGAGAACCTTGTCGAATGTAACAGTGGTGTCAGCCTCGGCGTTGAGTTTCTCTACGAAAACCACGTCGCCCTCGTTGACCTTATACTGCTTTCCGCCTGTTTCGATTACTGCAAACACGAAAAGCACCTCTCTTTCATAGCGCGTATGCGCAAAACTCGCTGAAGTCGGCAGGCATAGCCATTTAAAGCCGATATCACGCGGCAAATTGTATTATACACAATCAAGTATCGTTTGTCAAGTGTTTTTTTGATTTTTTTACGCTTTTTTTCACGCGTTCCAATCGAGCGTCAGAAGCGCCGCGATCGCCTCGAGCTTTCTGCCGGTTTCGGCGTCCTTATGCGCGCAATAGTAGTCGTTCAGCGCCTTCTCTGCCGCCGCTTTATCGGATTTCGTGACGTTTTCGGCGCCGATTCCCATAAAGTCGACCTTCTTCTGACCGTCCGTGAACGCCGTATCTACGATCGCTCCCGTGACGACCTTCGACTGCATGATCCCGTCGATGAGGGCGTCCGCGCTGCCGAGCGCGCCCGTCTTGCCCGCTGCGTCAAAGAGCGTTGCCGCCGAGCTGCTTGCGTTCTGCGCGATCTTATAGAGATGATTGATCGCGTCTGCTTCCGCCTTATACTGCTCTTTCGTCATCGAATCGGATTTCTGCATACCGTCGAACACCCGTCCAAGAAGTTCGGCGGCGGCTGCGGCGTTCGCCGCCGGCACGCCGTTCTGCGTCAGGAATTCAGCAGAAACCATTTCCTTCAGCATCTTTGCGGAGGACGCGGACATATTTTCGATCAGCCACTGCACGGATTCGGTGCGTTTTTCGACGTTTTCTTCTTCGTCTCCGGTGTTATTCGTGATGATCGCCGTCTTCTGCGCGGTCTCGAGCGCGTTTGCAAGATCGAAATCTTCGTCCGCGTTCTCGCCGCCCTTGATGTTTTCGAGGATGTAGTCGATCGGAGCGCTTTCCCCGATGCCCGCTTCCTTGACCACGTCGGATTTGAGGATCGATTCCACCATTCCGACGACGCTGTCCTTCATCAGCTCGGAGCCGAGCAGATTCTGCATCGAATCGCCGAGGAGCGAAACGTCCATATCTTCAAATTTCGTATCGTTTTTGACCGTATCCGTGAATTCGAGCAGTCCGACGATACCGTCTTCGATCTTCTTGAATTCCTCTTCGGGATTCTCGATCTGATCGAGCTTCTCTTCGTCGATCAGCATATCGGCAAGGGTATGGACGTCGGTCTTGAAATTCTCGGGCGTACTGAGGTTATCAATGACGTTCGTGATCTCCTCGGCGGGCAGGCTTTCCTGCTTCTTGGAGGTTTTTCCGCCCTCGTCGACGGTCGTGACGGTCACGATCAGCATCTTGTTTTCGCATACGATCTCGATCTCCGTTCCGTTCTGATCGGAATAGGAGATCTTCTCGTCGCCTTCTCCGTTCAGGAACGCGCGCAGACGCTGTGCGCCGCTCTCTTTCGCCGAGGACGCGAAGACGATCTGATCCGACGTGCCCGCTTCCTTGAAGAAGTTTTCGATCTTTTCGGCGTTGACTTCGCTGCCGCCGCCGAAATCTTCAAGCAGGTAGAAGGCGATGACGGTCGCCTGCGCGTTCGTGATCTCCGAACCCGCTTTCTTGAAATCCTTCGCGAGCGCGACGGAGAGCGCCTGCAGACGCTCGTTCGCGTCCGCGATGCCGCGCTTATCCGAAACGGAGCCGGCGACGTCTGCCATCAGCGTATTGAAAACCGTCTGAGAAGATTCGGGGACGTTCATCGTATCCGCGACCGCGCGCACGCTCAGGTTCATCAGTTCGACCGTGAGCGACTTCATTCTTTCGTTGCCCGAAAGCTCGGTCAGCATCGACGAAATGTAGTTTTTCTGAGAAAGATTCTTCATGAGCGCGTTCGAATCGTTGACGCAGGAGAGCGTTTCGTGTTCGACGATCGTCGCCGTGATCCCGAGGAGCGTCGAGACGTCCTCTTTTGCGTTTTCGGCGGTCATTTTCGACGAAATGCGGAAAATCGCGTCCAGAACGGGCGTAAAGAGTTCGCCGCCCTTCGGCGCATCGATGCCGAGATAAGCTTTGCCGTCCTTCCACGCGCTTCCCGCGTCACGAACGACCTCTGCCGCGAGCATCGGTACGACGTTTGATTTTTCGAGCGTTTCGCTCAGATTGCGCAGCGCTTTGCCTTCCTTCCGTCCGTACGCCGAAGGACTCTTGTTAAGAAGCTGCCCGCAGTCCGTCAAGCACGCGCTCAGCGTGCCGACTTCTTCGGAGGCGTTGATCTTCGTTCCGTCGACCGTATAAACGGTCAGCGCGTCGAAGACGGACTTGCTGCCGAGTTTCGAGAGCGTTCTGATACAGAAGGAGTCGCTGACGGGCTTGACGATCTCTTCGTGGATATTGCGCACGTTTTCGATCGCTTCGTTTTCGGAATCAAGCTCCGAGATGCTGCCGGTCACCTTCTGTGCTGTGATCACGAGTCCCGTCAGCGGCACGAAGACGATCAGGGCGATCAAAACGCCGTTGACGGCGCCGATCAGCGCGCCGAAGCCGTTCAGTTTTCTTCTGAGTCCGCAAAGCTTGCAGACGATCGACGCGATGATATCGACGATCAGTTTGATCAGAAGATAGAAGATCACGAAGAAGACCGGCGCCAGAAGTGCCGCGATAAAGCCGGCGGTGATATCGAGCGCGATCGATCCGGATCCCAAAAGATCCGAAAGCTTTTCGGGAAGCACGGACGACAATTTCGTCAGAAGGAGCGATCCGAGTTTTTTGGTGAAGAGCGACATACAAAGTCTGCAGACAACGAAGGACAGAAGCGCGGAGAGCGCGGTCACGCCCACCTTCACCGCAGAGAGTATAACGCCTCTTCTGAGGCCCGCGAGCGCCGCGATCACGATGATCAGAACGGCGAGAACGGACAGGGCTATGGTGATTGCAGTTGAAACGGCTGCCATAAATAATCCGCCTTTCTACGATTTATTTCACGTTTTCCGCGCGTCTTTCGGCGGAAACGAGTGTGTTTTTGAGAAGCAT
Source organism: Eubacteriales bacterium (assembly GCA_045616925.1). Classification (GTDB taxonomy): domain Bacteria; phylum Bacillota; class Clostridia; order Oscillospirales; family CAG-272; genus JAZLHQ01. Next base: position 3,965 of record JAZLHQ010000143.1, read on the forward strand.
CGTGATGGTCATCGGTCCGACGCCGCCCGGTACGGGCGTGATCGCGGACGCGATCTTTTCGACGTTTTCGTAGTCGACGTCGCCGCAGAGTCTGCCGTTTTCGTCGCGGTTCATGCCGACGTCGATGACGACGGCTCCCTCTTTGACCATATCCGCCGTGACGAATTTCACCTTTCCGACGGCAGAAACGAGGATATCCGCGTTTTTAGTGAAGAATCCGAGATCCTTCGTTTTGCTGTGGCAGACCGTGACGGTCGCGCTCTTATTGAGGAGCAGCATCGCCATCGGCTTGCCGACGATGTTCGATCTGCCGATCACGACGGCGTTCTTGCCTGAGACGTCTACGCCCGCGTGTTCGAGCAGTACCATCACGCCCGCCGGCGTGCACGGCAGAAAGCCGTATTTTCCGAGCACGATCTTGCCGACGTTCGCTTCGCCGAATGCGTCCACGTCCTTCTTGGGGTTGATGTGCTTGACGACCGTTTCGGGGTCAAGATGCTTCGGCAGCGGGAGCTGGCAGAGGATGCCGTCGATCCCTTCGTCCGCGTTCAGGCGGTCGACGAGGGAAAGCAGTTCTTCTTCCGTCGTATTTTCGGGAAGCGTGTAAACGTCGGAGCGGAAGCCGACTTCGAGGCACGCCTTGTGCTTATTGCGCACGTAGACCTGCGACGCGGGATCTTCGCCGATGATGATGACGGCGAGTCCCGGCGTGACGCCTTTTTTCTTCAGTTCTTCGGTTTTTTCGGCGATCTTCGCGCGCTCAAGCGCCGCGATCGCCTTTCCGTCAATAATTCTCGCCATAATCGACTCCTGTTTTTTTTATTCTTCCTGCGCCGCTTCGGGATCGGGCTCGGGGATCAGCTCGAAAAGAACGGGCTGACGGTCGGGCGCATCGTCAACGGCTTCGTAAAGCATTTCGGGAGGAAGTTTGCCGCCTTTTTTATAGATGTACGCGTGCGTACGTCTTTCTTTGCCGAGCTTCAGCGAGATCAAAAGGATCGCGCCGCCCGCCAGAAGGAAGCAGACGAGACCGATCAGCTGTGAGACACGGATCTTGCCGAGATAGAGGCTGTCCTGTCTGAGTCCTTCGACGATCGCTCTGCCGATGCCGTAC